>CAZMGC010000005.1:0-43036 GCA_964565795.1 uncultured Gammaproteobacteria bacterium | reverse complement strand
CTGGTCCTAATTTTGTTTCAACAACTGCAGCTTCATATTTTTCAATGTGAATTGAAGAAAGAACGTCTTCTTTTACTAATCTATCTGAAATAACGATAGCGTCTTCGTATCCAAGTCCATCATAAGATGCATAAGCGATTAAAAGATTTTGACCTAAAGCTAATTCTCCATTTTGTGAAGAAGGTCCATCAACTAAAAGATCTCCCTTTTTGACTTTTTGGCCTGTTACAACCATTGCTCTTTGAGTGTAAGCTGTAGCCTGTGAAGTTCTTTGGAAAGATTCAATTTTATATGTGATTTCTCCTGATGCTTTTCCTTTGAAAACTACCTTATCTCCATCTGCATAAACGATTTCCCCATCTTCTGGAGCACGAGCAACTCTACCCATCACTTGTGAAACCATTTTTTCCATTCCAGTTCCAACGATTGGACTTTGTGGAGTTACTAATGGCACTGCTTGAGACTGCATGTGAGTTCCCATGAGCGCTCTGTTAGCTTCGTCATGAGCTACGAAAGGAATAAGTGACGCTGCTGTTCCTACAACCTGGCGTGGAACTACGTCGATAAATTCAACTTTTTCTTTTTCTACTTCGATAAATTCTCCCTTGTATCTAACTGGAACTCTTTCAGATGTAATTGTTTGGTCTTCATTAAGTACGTCAGAGTGAGTGATGTATTTTTCTCTTTCATCATCTGCTGCCATGTAAACGATTTCATTTGTAGCAGTTGTAACTGTTTTATTTCCTTTTTTTGTGTGCTCTACTTTTCTATATGGAGTTTCTAGGAAACCGTACTGATTAACTCTTGAATATAAAGCCAAATATGTAACTAATCCAATGTTTGGACCTTCAGGACTACGGATCGGACATATTCTTCCATATTGGGAAGAGTTAATATCACGAATCGAGAAAGCTGCTCTTTCTCTTGAAATTCCTCCTGTTCCCATCACAGTTAGACGGTTAAGATTATCGATTTCTGAAAGTGGATTTGTTTGGTCTAGGATTGTTGAAAGTTGTGAGGTTCTGAAGAATTCGTTTATTGAGGCCATAATTGGTCTAGCATTAATAAGTCCTGCAATTGTCACTGGGACCTCTGGAGTAATAAGTGACATTCTTTCTTTAATTGAGCGTTCAAGCCTAAGAACTCCAACTCTAAATGCAGTAGAAGCAACTAATTCTCCAACGCGTCTTACTCTTCTATTTGCTAGTGAATCAATATCATCTACTCCGTCTTGTCCTTTTGAAAGAGCGATTAAGAATGAAATAGTTGCGATAATGTCATCAATTGTAAGAATTTTTTCTTCTGTTGGATTAAATCCCGGAACATTCTTAAGCTTTTTATTCATTTTATAGCGTCCGACATCTCCAAGATCGTATCTTCTGTTGTTGAAGAACATTCCAAAGAAGTTTTCCTTAACTTTGTCTAGAACTACTGGTTCTCCAGGATGCATTTTCTTAAAGATTTCGATAAGAGCAGCATTTTGGGAATCTGTTTCGTCTTTAGTTAGAGTGTTATTTATAAAGCTTGTTTTTCCATCAGCTTCAGAATCTTTGAATTTTTCTCTTATTAAATCGTTATCACTTACTCCGATTGCTCTAAGAAAAGTTGAAGCTAAGAACTTTCTTCTTCTATCAATTTTTACTGTAATAGTTTCATAACGAGTTGTTGTAAATTCTAACCATGATCCATGAACTGGTCTAATTTCTGCTGTGTATAAAGTTTGTCCTGTAACTACGTCTTGAGTTGATGTAAAGAAAACTCCAGGAGATCTCACTAACTGATTTACAATTGCGCGCTCAATTCCATTAATAATAAATGTTCCGCGCTCTGTCATTCTTGGAATGTCTCCTAAAAATACTTCCTGGTCGATTTCTGCATCTGTTTTTTTATTAGTTAGGGTTGCTTTTACGTAAAGAGGTGCATCATAGGTAAGTCCTTTAATAAGGCAAAGTGCAGGTTCGTTCGTTGGCTTTCCAATTCTATAATCCTTAAGCGTTAGAGTCCAGTTTTTTCCTGTAAAATCATCAATAGGAGATATTTCCTGTAAAACTTCCCCAATTCCAACTTCCTCAAACCATTTATATGATTCATGTTGTACTGTGAGAAGATCAAGCTCAGGAAGTACTGGAAAATTCTTTCCCCAGTCCTCTCGGAGCTTAAAATTAGTCTTGTTGTCTTTAGAATCGGATTTAGGCATTCAAAAATTTAATAAGCGGGCAGCTCCTTAAATCGACAAAAAATGCACACAGGTGCATGAACCTTTCCGGCTTTTCGTCTTAAAGTAATACGTTTATATCATACGAATCAAGGCTATGTCAACAGTCAACTTTAAGACCTATATTAGTTTTTAACGAAGATCTTTGTCACTTAAACCAAAGTGATGGCCAATTTCGTGAATTACTGTCCTTCGCACTCTTTCACGAACATCTTCAGGGCTTCTACTAACCATAAGTATCGGATACTTAAATATCGTAATCTTATCCGGTAAAACTCCCGTGTAATTTCTTCTCTGCGTAAGCGGAACTCCTTCGTATAAACCAAAAAGCAATGAACGCCTATTCAGGCGTAATTTTCTCATTTGAAGTGGATTTGGCCAATTTTCATATGTAACTCCTACATTTTCCAGTCTATCTGCAAATTCTTTAGGAAGTGAATCCAACGCCTCTCCTACTAATTTCTCAAACTCCTTATCATCCATGGATTTAAGATTATACATTAGAATTGACAAATATTTTTAATCTGATATTCTTTAATCTGCATTAAGAGATCCGCCAGCTGGCGGGCGGCAACCGAGTCTAGGAAACAATTAGAACGCGGTGCCATTCCAATAAGGAAATGCGTCCTGAGATATGTCGAACGGAAAAAATATTTTTACTTCAGAATCGGTTAGCAATGGTCACCCCGATAAAATCTGTGACTCAATTTCGGATTCCATACTCGATGCAGTTTTATCAAAAGATAAGTATGGAAAAGTAGCCGTAGAATGTCTTGCAGCAAATAATAAGCTAATAATTGCTGGTGAAGTAACTACAATTGCCAAAATTGACTATAAGGAGATTGCGATAGGAAGAATTAGAGACTTAGGCTATACAAATCCAAATTTTAATTTCTCTGATAAATCAGATATTGAAGTTTACGTTCATGAACAGTCCCCTGAAATAGCGCGTGGTGTTAAGAAAAAAGGGGCAGGAGACCAGGGAATGATGTTTGGGTATGCTTGTCGCGAAACCAAAACTTTAATGCCTCTTCCCATTTCCATATCCCACAGACTTGCAGAGAAACTGGACGAAACCAAACAAAAACTTAAATATTTAAGACCTGATGGAAAAACTCAAGTAACGGTAGAGTATAAAAATGGGATTCCACACGAAATCAAACAAGTGGTCATTGCAGTTCCGCATGATGAAGAAATCAAACTTGAACAAGTTAAAGCAGACGCTTTTAGGTTTATTGTCAAACCAGTTCTAGATGAGTTTGGTTTAAAAATTTCAGAAAGGGATTTAATCGTTAATGGAACAGGTGTTTGGCATAAGCCAGGACCATCTTCAGACGCAGGGTTAACTGGCAGAAAAATTATAGTGGACACTTACGGAGGCTACGCCAGAGTTGGCGGAGGTGCTTTCTCAGGAAAAGATCCAACTAAAGTAGATAGAAGTGGCGCTTATGCTGCAAGATTTTTGGCAAAAAATATCGTTGCAAATAATTTAGCAGATAAAGCTGAAGTCAGGCTTGCCTATTTTATTGGAGCAAAAAAACCTGTTATGCAAGAAGTTGAAACATTTGGAACTCAAAAAACTAGCAATAAAGTAATTAAAGATTTTATGAATAAAATTTTAGATACTTCAGTCGAGGGAATTATTAAAGAATTAGATCTCAGAAAACCCATTTATTTAAAGACATCTTCTTACGGTCACTTCGGCCGTCCGGAATTTCCTTGGGAGAGAATAATAAAAATCTAGATTTGACAAATCTTAAACTCAAACTATAATAACCTCTTATGCCAGGAATTCACGAAGTAATGAGATCAGGAGGACCAACACCTCAAGGAGCAGATGGAATTAGTCCAAATGCAATGAGAGAACTAGTTATAAAACTTGTACCACAAGGTGAACATGCTCCTAAAGTTATAGATCACACTCCACATCTTACAGCTTTAGCACCTATTAGAAAGAATTTAATTGGAGACAGACCTCTTCCAAGACGTTCAGGCCGTCAAAGCCTAGTAGAACGCTAAATTTTTCTGGAATCATATGCCCAGTGAAGAATTGCCTGGCGCTGACGAGGCCTACAACTTAAATCTCCTTTTCCACAATTCCTTTTAACTTGAGCGATATGACGTTTTATAGCTTTCCAGCGCTTGATTTGCCTATCATCATCAACTGATCGCCTGCCAATATAATAGCGGCAATACCACTGAAACCAACCTCTTGGATCTTGAGATCTAATCCAACCATTTTTTATCCAGACCTTTAAAGGCTGTGAAGCATTAACTTTAAAAAGGTTCAAGCTTTTATCAGGACCATTTGGGTCTAATTTTGCCTGATCAAACCAATCTTTTGGAAATTCGTTCTGACAATCAGTCATGTATCGCCCGCCAAAAACTCCAAGCTTTAACATTTCTTTAGGTGTTAATTCGGGTTTAAATTCCGGATCAAAGTTCTTGCCGCTGGGCTCTGAAAGAAGATAAGAATAGTTCTTTTGCATCTTGTCGTTTACCACTATTCGCTTACCCATATAAAAATTATCTAACTATTAGATATCCCAAATAAATAAAGTAAAGTCCTAACATTAAAATCCCTTCAATTTTTTTAAGTTTATATTTCTGAAACACAAAAACGAGAAAGAATAAAATTAAAGTCGTAAATACTAAGAATAAAATATCGAATACATTCTGACCTGAAATGGGCACTGCGCTAATTAATAATGTTACTCCTAAAATAAATAAGATATTAAAAATATTCGACCCCACTATATTTCCAATCGCAATGTCAGAATTCTTTTTTAAAGCAGCCACCACGCTCGTCGCAAGCTCCGGAAGACTTGTTCCAGCTGCGACTAAAGTAAGACCAATTAAACCCTCAGAAACATTTAGAAATCTCGCTATCTGAATAGCGGAATCGGTAACTAAAAACTTTGCTGAAACACTTAGACCTATCAGCCCCGCGGCTATCATAATTATAGAAATAGGTAACGAATAGTTTTTAATTACAAGCTCATTTTCTTCCTTAGAATTTTTTGTAATTCCGAAAACATAAATTAGAAATATGGCAAATATTGATAAAAGAATAAATCCATAGTTACGTGTTAAATTTCCTATGATCTCTGTGCTTGTTAAATCAATTCCTATACCGTGATTTATAAATACTCCTGCTGCAAGAAGTAAAACTAATACTGCTGCGAGTAGAGAAAAAGGAATTTCTTTCCAAACAGTGCTTCTTTTTATACTCATTGGATAAATTAGCGCAGATACCCCAAGTATTACTAATATATTGAAAATATTTGATCCAATTACATTTCCCAGTGCAATATCCGTAGAACCTGATAGCGCTGATGTGACAGATACTAAAAGTTCAGGTGCTGAAGTTCCAAATGCAACGATCGTTAGTCCTATT
Organism: uncultured Gammaproteobacteria bacterium; assembly: GCA_964565795.1. Taxonomy (GTDB): domain Bacteria; phylum Patescibacteriota; class Microgenomatia; order Levybacterales; family UBA12049; genus 2-01-FULL-39-10-A. The sequence continues at coordinate 37,424 of CAZMGC010000005.1, read as the reverse complement.
ACTAATGGAGAAATTTTATATTTTTTCGCAATACTACTAGCTCCATCAACCAGAACAGAGCTAGATTTAACTAGCGCCAGTAAACCTAATCCAAAAAGAAAGAGACTTATTAAAATTTGCATTAAGTAATTATAGCTGAAAACCCAACATTAAGAAAAATACAAAATGGCTATTGCTTTAAGCACTTTCAAGAATAATAATAAGCGTAGTGCCGCACCCAGCAGAAACTATCGCATCTACTCCTGCTCCCGAGCCGCTACCACCAAACTGGCGACCTACTGTAAGAACTATTGAAAGATTAATTTTAGACGGCCAAACACCTTTTCTAATGAGGAGACAAGTTACTCTTTCTTTACATAAGGAAGATTGTAGAGATGACAAATCCGATGATGGCGGAACAGAAGAGTTGGCTGATTCTGGAAAATTAATTCCAAATCTTAGAAGAGCGGTTATCTGTTCATTTCCACAAGCTTCAGGTGGAAATAGAAGATTTAATTTAAGTCTAGAAGAAGCAGACCATATTTCATCTCTTAGGCAAGAACTTGCTAATCTCAGGTTTTAATAATTTTAGGTTGCTTGAGGATTTTCTCGAGAAATATAATCAGAGGCTGCGTGTCTAATTCGATCCGATATATCTTGAATTCTTTGACTTTCAACAATCGCGGCCTTTAACACTTCTACAGGAAGTTCTCTTGTGCTTCGCCATATTGTTCTTGGCATTGCAGAATCGGATAGATCCAATTTTCCATATACTTTACCCTCAAACACAATTTCTCTTTTTAACGGCTGGCCTTCAACCGAATTTAATCTTGGATACTCAATCATAAGTTGCATATTATAGGTTTAAACCTTCAAAATTGCAACTTCCCTTACATGAGGTATAATATATGCCTATGAAATACCAGGTTTTGCTTTATTATAAATATGTAAAAATTAAAGATCCTAGGGAACTCATGATCCAGCACAGAGCATATTGCGAGGCTTTGGGTCTAAAAGGCCGGATAATAATTGCCGAGGAGGGTATTAACGGAACCTTAGAGGGAACTACGGAAAACACAGAAAAATACATAAAGTTAGTTGAAAACGATAGAAGACTTAAGGAAATAAACTGGAAAAAAAGTGAAGGAACAGGTAATTCTTTTCCAAAGCTTTCAGTAAAAGTCCGTCCAGAAATTGTTACAACAGGTGTACCAGATAAAGATTTTGGGCCACTTAAAAAAGTTACAGGAAGACATTTAAGTGCTGAAAAACTTAAAGAATGGTACGAAGAAGGAAAAGAATTTTACGTCGTAGACATGAGAAATGACTATGAATTTGAAGTGGGTCGTTTTAAAAATTCTATCTGGCCAGAAGGTCTCGGACATTTTAGAGATGTGCCAAAGGCGATAAAATCAATAGAAAAACTAAAAAATAAAACTGTAGTTACAGTTTGTACTGGTGGAGTTAGATGTGAAACAGCATCAGGACTTCTCATCAAATATGGATTTAAAGAAGTTTACCAATTAGAAAATGGGATAGTCACATTCATGGAAAAATTTCCTAACACATACTTTGAGGGAAAGCTTTTGGTTTTTGACCAGCGCGAGATGATTGGATTTAATACTGAAGATCCAAACCATAAAATTATCGGAAAATGCAGAGTTTGTGGCGCAAAAAGCGAAAATCTGGAAGATTATTTTGATGGGAAAAAGAACACTTATGGAATAATCTGTGTGGATTGCGCAAAAAGCGGAAAAGTAGAATTAGAAAGAAGACCCACAAATAGCCTCAAAACTAATTAATTTTCTTACAAATTTAATACACATTTAGTGTCTGGATTTAGCAGTATGCCATTAATATAGTGTATGGATAGTTACTCGGGATGATAAAAAAAACTACACTTGGGGGAAGTATAGTTTTTTATGGGGTGAGCTCTATTTTTATATCTACTATGTCCCCATTTGTTATTTTCTCCCGAGTTCTTATGTCTTTTTTTACAAATAATAAATACTGGCCTTTTTTCTCCCAGAAAATAGAAGTTTTCCAAGTAGTATCATTTATTTGTGCAGTCACCGGAATTGAACCCCATCCGCGGTGCAAATGTCTAAATTCGCGCCTAATATACGAAGATTCATTTTCTGGAAGTTCGAAATAATACCATGGAGCAGGCCCATCCCAAATATTTAAACGAAGCTTAAATGAGTATTCTAAATCAGACACTAAAAAATTATAACACTATACCTTTGGAGCCTTAGGTCCTCTAGATCTGGGTTTTGGAGCAACTTCTGCTTCGCCAGTTTCTTCGTCCAATCTTCTTCTGTCATCAGTTAATAATGCTCCGTATGCTGTTATCGCATCTCTTGAATAAACAGTATGCGTATCGCCAAAAGGTCTTTCTTGCAAACTTATCCTAACGCTTCTCAATACGTCAGAAACTCCAAGCCCTACAGCTTTTAAACCCAAAGTCACACCTCTTAATCCTTCGGCATCTATTCTATCTAAGTCTTCAATTCCTCCTGCCATCGTATATGCTATATCTTGTGCATTCGCATGGAAAAATCTTCTTGCTTTTCCAAGCGCAAGATCCTGCTGTACCCTTAACTCCTCTTGATCAAGAACTTTTTCTCCACCTGGTGGAACGATTCTAATAACAGTATCAGGCTGCATGTAAACTCTTCTTATCTTAAAACCTTCTGGTGTTCGTCTAGCTTTTCTTTCTGTCATGGCTGAGATTATACTACTATAAGGCTAAAAAATAAAGCAATTAGACAAGGGAATATCCTTTTGATCGCCAGGCAAGAAGTCCGCTTATAACATTATTTACATTTTTATAACCTTTTCTTTCCATAATTTGTGCTGCCATTATGCTTCTGCCGCCCGACAGACAATAAAGATAAACTTCTAAATTTTTATCTTTCACTTTTCCCTCTATTTCAGATTCGAAGAAATCTAGAGGTAGATTTAGACTATTTTCAATTTTTCCGCGCGCTACCTCCATAGGAGTTCTGACGTCAATTATTGTTATCTTTTCCCCTGAATCAATTTTTCTCTTTAACTCATCCACTTGAATATTTACCATAGTTGCTTACTCACCAGCCTTATATCCCGTTTTTTTAATCTGCGCTGCTATATCTTTCTCAGTAACTTTTTTTTCATCAAACTCCACTTCGGTTGACTGCTTGGCATAACTGGTTTTAGCACTTTTTACTCCTTCCAAATCCTCTAAATCAAAATCAATATTCATAGCGCATGAGGAACAATGCATTCCTTTAATATCTAGTTTTATTTTCTTCATAATACTCTAATCACCCCCTGATACATCCCCATCGAACAAGTATATGAATAGTTTCCTTTGCTAAGCTTTGGCAGATCTAACACTTCTGTTCCTGTCGGCTTAAGATTTACTCCAATTTTTAATGCAGGGATTCTAAAAGCAATCGAACAAGAATACGTATCATTTGTGATAAGTGTTAGTTTTGCTGGAATTCCTTCTTTTAAAACTAAAGTAGACGGGCTGTATCCGTTACTTAAAACGTCAATTTTTACCTCCTGAAATCCATTTTTAACAGGCGGATATGCAACCGACATTTTAAGGTCGCTCTCATTTCCAATTGAAGACGTAAGCTTACTTAAAGAAATGGGTGCTCCCAAAGCGACAAGTCCTCCATAAATAGAAATAATACCCAGAAAAATAAGCAAAATGGCAGCAATCTTTAAGAAGCTATCCTTAAACTTATCCCCTAATTTTGCAGTCAGAAATCCAATCCCGAAAAACATTGGGAAAGTACCAAGTACAAATGTTCCTAATATTAAGGCTCCCTTTACAGGACTTGCGGAACTTATCGCTAAAGCTTCCATAGCCAGAGTAGTACCGCACGGAATAAATATAGTCATTACGCCTAACACAGCGGGCGCAAAAATATCACTACTTCTTGATTTATTTCTTATTCTTCTGGTTAAAAAGCGGGGAGGCTGAATAACAGCATATCTGAAAATAGGGTGAACATCAAATAAATTTAAGGCAATTATTATCATATAAACTCCTGCAAAAATCTGAATAGCTGATTGGACCTGAGAAGTAAGACTTATAGCAGAACCAAATAATCCTAAAATAAAACCTAAAGCTGCATATGCGATGAGTTTGGAAATTAAAAATGCCAGAGTAGGAAAAACGGGATTTATTTTTCCTTTTTCCGCAATCCCTTCTTTTTCTCTTGAGGCAATTACTGAGGCTAAAAGCCCACCCTGAACCGCAAGACAAGTCAGTCCGCCGATAGTAAGTCCTGTTAAAAATATTATTCCAAGTTCCATAATTATTTAGCCAGTTTCTTTAATAATAACGAATTTCCTACTACTGAAATAGAGCTAGCTGCCATAGCAAAGGAAGCAAAAATCGGATTCATAAGTATTCTTAATACCGGGTAAAGTGTACCCATCGCGACAGGAATTAGAATTATGTTATAGCCAAAAGCCCATATAAAGTTAAGCTTAATTGTTCTCATAGTAATTCTAGATAAATTAATTGCTTCAACCACTGTATTTAAATCTTTGTTAATTAGAGTAATTCCGGCTGTCTCCATAGCGACATCAGTGCCAGTCCCCATCGCAATTCCTACATCCGAGGATGCGAGAGCAGGAGCATCATTTATGCCGTCTCCTACCATTGCGACTACTTTGCCCATTTCTTGAAGTTTTCTTACTTCACCTTCCTTATCCTCGGGCATAACTTCTGAGATTATGTTCTCAATTCCAGCTTTTCTCCCAATCGCTTCAGCAGTCGCTTTGTTGTCTCCAGTTATCATAAAAACCTCTACTCCAGCTTTCTTTAAACGCTTAATCGAATCAATTGCGGAATCTTTTAGATTATCCTGAATCATAATAAGCCCTACTAAATCTTTTTCTATACTTAAAACAACAACAGTTTTTCCCTCCTGTTCAAATTCTCTTATTTTATCTAAATATTTTTCAAAACTTACCCCTTCCGATTCCATCATTCTAATATTTCCCAATATAATTTTTTTGCCTTTCACAAAACCTGAAATTCCTTTTCCGCTAATTGCCTGGAATTTTTCTACATTTGAAAGTTCGATCTTTTCTTCATTTACTTTATTTAGAATTGCATCAGCTAAGGAATGCTCTGATCCTTTCTCAAGAGACCCGGCAAGCATTAAAACATCTTCTATAGTTCCACCTAATGGAATTACATCTATAACCTCAGGCTTTCCAAGAGTTAGAGTTCCTGTTTTATCAAAAATAATCGTGTTTACTTTATGCAATTTTTCAAGCATTGAGGCGTCTTTAATAAGTATCCCTTTTCCGGCTCCAATTCCAGTGGAAACCATAATTGCCGTAGGAGTTGCGAGCCCCATAGCGCAAGGGCAGGCTATGATTAAGACAGCAATAGTATTAAGTAGCGCATAAAGAAAAGTTGGCTGTGGCCCGAAAAGATACCAGACCATAAAAGTCGCTATAGCGAGTAAAATTACCACAGGTACAAAATATGCAGAGATCTGATCTGCCATCCTTTGAATTGGTGCTTTTGTACTTTGAGCCTCTTCAACCAGCTTTATTATTCTTGAGAGAAAAGTGTCACGGCCTACCTTGGTCGCTTTATAAAGAAAGGTTCCGGTTTTATTTATTGTCGCGCCAATTACCAAATCACCCTTAACTTTATCGACTGGAATACTTTCTCCTGTTACCATAGATTCATCCACGCTCGATTCTCCTTCAATTATTTCTCCATCCACTGGAACTTTTTCTCCAGGCCTTACTCTTATAATTGAGCCTACAACTACTTCTTCAATTGGCACATCTTTTTCAACGCCATCTATTACAATTCTTGCTGTTTTCGCAGATAGACTCATTAGTTTTTTAATTGCGTCACTTGTTTGAAGCTTCGCTTTTGTCTCAATAAATCTGCCTAAAAGAATGAGAGTAATAATGACTGAAGAAACATCAAAATATGGCATCGGCTCTATTCCTACACTCATTGGAATCTGGGGGAAAAAGGTTACAAAGGAGGAGTATATAAATGCTACTGTCGTCCCAAGTGCTACAAGAGTATCCATATTTGCAATTCGATTTCTTAAGGCTGGAAGTGATGCTCTATAAAAAGTTAGACCGATTATAAATTGCACTGGAATTGAAAGAACTAGTTGTAAATAATAATTTCTGATGATAGCGGGCGCTGTATCCATAAGCCCAGGAAAACTTCCCCACAAGATTACTGCGGAAATTATAGCCCCTGCTAAAACTTTCATTTTTAAGATTTTCAGATCTTTTAATTTTGAGGCAGTTTTTTCTTCAGGTGACACATTAAACTCCGCTTCATATCCAACTTTCTTTAATGCTTCTTTTATTTTCTTTTCAGGAACTTCCTTTTCACATACAACGCACCCTGATTCCGTAGCTAAATTTACAGTCGCCTCCTTAACTCCGTCAATTTTTCTGAGGCTTTTTTCAATTACATTTACACAGGACGCACAATGCATTCCTTTAATATTAAAATCCGTCCTTGTCTGCTCCATATTAATTTACGATTAATTTCCCATGGTACATATTCATGCCACAGGAAAATTCGTACTCTCCTTTCTCTTTTGGAGATAAATCAATAGAAACTTTTTTATTTAAAGGCAAAAACTTTTTAATTTTAAACTCTGATAAAACTACTTCTTCAAGACATTCAGAGGGGTCTTTTCTTAAAAAGTTAACTCTTGTAGATTTATAATTTCTAATTTCTATTACCGAAGGTTTGTATCCTCCAGAGACGACTACATCAATCTCGTCAGTTGCTTTTACTACTTCCTCTTTTTTCATAAAGAAAAACCAGTAGGTAAAAACCATTCCCAGTGCTCCGGAAATTAAAACAATTATTTGGTCTATCTGCATTTATCATTACTCCCATTCAGTTAACCATTTTCGCATCATGTCAATTTCAGAAGTTTGAGCGACAATAATATCATCAGCGAGCTTTTTCATCTCAGGCCTATCTGTTCCTTTTTTAAGCATACTTGCCATCATGACAGCCATCTGGTGATGTGGAATCATGTCTTCTATAAATGCCCGATCAAAATCCTCTGAATTTTCTAAATTAGTTAAATCCATATCTCCACCCATCATTCCCATATGCATTCTCCCGCCTGACATCATTCCGTGCTGACTCATAACCTCGTCTCCAGTTGGAAGTTCACGTCCATACCAGTCTTTATACCAGGACTTCATCTGTGTTATTTCATTTGACTGTGAAGAAATAATATTAGTAGCAAGCTCTTTTACCTCAGGACGCGTGGCTTTTTTTAGAGCCACCTCACTCATACTTATGGCATCTTCATGATGGGGAATCATCTGTTCTATAAAATGTGCATCAATCACATCTGGATTATTTGACGCTGAGTTTCTACCCATCATTACTCCTGGATTAACTGAAGTCTTATCCGAAAAATAACCAAAAACCGCAAATCCGCCGATCACAACACCTATAATTAAAAATATTAATTTATTCATTTATTTACCCTCTTAAATAGCGCTACTAACTCTTCAGATGCCTTTGGATCTTCTGACATAAACTGGTGTTTCACATGAGTATTAACATGTCTTTCAAAAAGAACTGAGTCAAGACTTTTTAATGAATTTTGGATCGCGAGACTTTGATTTAGAAGATCTATACAGTACTCATCAGATTCGATCATACGCTCGAGACCTTCCACTTGGCCTTTTATAATATTTAATCTTTTTTGAGCTTCCTCTTTTTTATCGGAATAGTTAGATTTCATAAAAATTATGATATACCCCCCTGGGGTATATGTCAATATCTAAATTGACCCCATTTATTAAAACCCCTATATTAGATATATGCCAAAGAAAAAGATTAAAAAAATTTCATATCCTAGCAAAAATAAAATGGCATTCTCTATCTTTGCGACAGTTGGGGTTGTAGCTGTTTGGCGAGGAATTTGGGTAGTTTTCGATTCGCTTCCCTTTTTTGAAAGACCTATTGTAGCTGGTGGACTCGCAGTTTTAATATTAATAGTTGCTGGAATTTATTTTAAAAAAATCAACTTCTGGTAGAACGACTATCTTTCCATTCGTGGCTCTTCCCCTGCCGATTTATGCCTAACAGGAATAGATTTAAATTGGTTTTCAAAAGCTCTATTTAAAACATCTGCTTGCAGTTGCGTATTTCCATCCCAATCGCTTTCATTTAACACCTGGCTTCCTGCACCCAGCACCGTAATTCTTCCTATATAATCGGCTATAACAAATAAACCGAATATGTCCTGGGACCTAAAAGTCTTAGAAAATCTTCCAATTCCAATTGTCAGCTCAGACGGTACTGACCAGCTTACACCTATACTACTCGTTTCATACGCTGGCTCAATTGGTGAACTATATGAAGTAACAAAATCTCCCTCAACTTTCAATCTATAAGGCCACCCGTCTCTAACTGATGCCATTTTTCCTCTTCCGATAGAATCATATAAACCGTTAAGCTCCGTTATTAATCCCGGAAAATCACTCTTATCCATATAAGCTCTTGCACGTTCACGTCTCTCTTCTACCTGTTGTCTTTCTAATTCACGTGTGGCTTGATCGACACGCATTCTTTCTTGCTGTGCTTGAACCTGAGCAGCTGCGCGAGAAATCTCTGCGTTTCTCCTAGCTGTAGCTTCTTCAGCAATTCTTCTTAAATTTGGAAATCTTCCATTATCTGGACTCATAGGCTTCTATTATACTATAAGTCTAATATATTAGCAAAGAACTAATGAGGATTATTACACTCGATAATTTGATGATCTGGATTCTGCTCAGAGAAAACCCCAAGCGTCACTTCTCTCGCAGCTTTTTCTTTTCCTAAAACTGGAAGTTGTAGAGAATTAGAATGGCCTCCTATATAAATATCCCCACCTTTAACTCCTACCAGTCCGCCATCAACCGAAAGATTGTCTTTCACCCTAGCTCTATCCAACTCCTGTTCAATTCCATCCATCTCAGCAATAAGGGCATGCCCGTCTTGCATAGAATTCCCCACAAAAATTTCATCTCCTAATCGAAGAAATTTTACTGTAAATTCTGCGCCTGCTTCTGGCGTTCTCCACGGTGGCATAAGTTTGGGAATTATATACTAGAGGACTAAACAAATCAAATTATTTTTGCTATAATCCTCGCCTATGTCGATTGAGACTTTTAAAGACCAATATCCTGCTGGGGACAGATTTGCAGAAGCAGTAACTAAAAGAGCTGAATTCAGAAAAGGTTACTCAAGGATGAGAGGCCTAGCTGATACCATGTATCATGAAGGTAGAGCAGGACTTAAAGAAGTTCACAAAGAATTAAGAAGCAGCAGACGTTTTGTTCCAGCTTCTCCACTTTCATCTGAAATTCCTGTAGCGTATAAAGACTCTATAAGTTTGAATGCAGGTGCTGTTTTATGGGGATCCATTTTTAGAACTACCGAAATTATCGCTGTAGAAAGATTTTATGATCCATCTTTTTTCGCTCACCTGGTAAGAGATGGGTTCAGGGGTATGAGTTGGGCTGAATCAATAAATCTCGGAAAACCAGAAGAAAAAGAACCAACTCATTTTACCCACGCTCAAGTCGCAGCGCTTACACACGAAGCTACAAATGATCCAAGGATGGCGTTTATTTTTACAAGACAGGGATTTAATTTGCTACCACTTGCTTTTCAAGGTGATATTTTAGGTACCGCTCTTTTTAATGGAATGATTTCACATTTTGGGCCTGTTTATCATGCTAGATCTGATACACTCTTAAGAGCACCCTTAACTCCATTAGAACAAAAGGCAAGACAATCACAATTAGTATTACCTCAAAATAAACCCTTAACTTTTAGATAAATATGAGCTTAGAAAGTGAACTAGCTAAATATCCCAACGATTCTAGATTTGTTCCAGAATTAACCAGAAGACCTGAGTTTAGAAAAGGCTACTCAAGAATGAGAGGGCTTTCAGAAATGCTTTATGACGCAGGAAGATCTGGCCTTCCAGGTATTTATGAAGCCATAAAAAAAGCTAGGGGATTTGCGCCCGAGAGTCCTTTCTCTAATCAACTTCCGCCAGAATTTTTTCCTAGAATTGGACTTAATGGAAGCGCGATTCTATGGGGAGCATTATTTAGAACAGTAGAGGATGTCACCGTCAATCGTGTTTATAATCCAAATAATTTTTCCAGATTACTAACCATGGGGTTTGCTGGATGCAAATGGGGAGATACAATTAAAATAAATCCTGGAAATCCAATAATGTATAGCCATGATGATTTAAGAGACCTAACAAGACTTGCGACTTCAGACAAAGCATTTTCTTTTCTTTTCGAAGAAGGTGGAATACATAATTTGCCTGTAAGACTTCAGGATGATGTGATTAGTACTGGATTTTATGGACCCATGAAAGAATACTTAGGACCTGTTTATATTCCTTTAGCAGAAAAATTACTTACTACTCCTTTAACTTCCGCAGAAATTTCAACAAAAACTAGAGGCAGAGAAACTGTTCCATCTCAAAACAGACCTTTAACTTTTAGATAATTATCTTTCTGGGGATTTACCTGCATTATAAATCAAACATTCGTAGATAGAAGGAATTCCAGCCTCATTTATGCCAGTTATTATCACAGAAGGATGCCCCTTCGCGATCGGAATATGTCTTTCGCCAACTGTTGGATTATTTCCATCTAAATCTTGTGTCATGGCGCTTGGATTTAATGGAACAACATGACAATCTCCTGTACCCTCTGGATCAACAGTCAGATTATATCTATGATTATTTTCAGGAGGAGTAAGATCATATTCTCCTGCAGGTAAAGAAGTGAGCGTGCCTCTTCTTTCACTCATAGCACTAGCCACGGTATCTTTTGGCTCTTCTCCTTCTACAATTGGTAAACCACCTGAAAAACTAACTCTTTCTACTACCATAGCGGAGAATTATATACTAGAGGCCGAAATAAATCAAACTAATAGTAATGTAGTTTTGGGTCAAACATATATGAGAATACAGACGAGGAGTATAATTAGAAAGTGGATATTTCCCTTATCACCAAAACTTTTATAACATTTTTTACAGTAATCGACCCCTTAGGCTTGGTTCCTGTAGTTCTTGTAATTTTAGCAAATAATAATCCCGAGGAAAGAAAAAAAATAATTACCAGAGCGGTAATAATTGGAGCATTGGTAATTTTTACATTCGCTCTTTTGGGAAAATTACTTATAGAAAGTCTTGGGATTGGACTTTATGCATTTAACATCGCAGGAGGTGTATTACTATTTCTCATAGCTCTGGATATGCTTTTCGGAAGAACTCCTGGAACTCGCGAAACTCCCGTTGAAGAAAAGGAGGCAATCTCTAGTAGTGATGTTAGCGTATTCCCCTTAGCTATACCTATGATTGCAGGTCCAGGAACTATAGCTACCACTATTCTTTTTACAGATCATGCAACCGGAAATAACATGAGCATTCTAATTCTAGCCGTCGTAATAATCTTGATTCTTTTTATTTCCTGGATAGTTATGATAAAAAGTTCTTTAATTATGAAACTTATCGGAAGAACAGGAATACTGGTTTTTTCAAGAATTCTGGGAGTAATTTTAGCGGCCTTAGCAGTCCAATATATTCTTAATGGAATCCAAACATTCCTGAAATTAAATGGATTTATTTAGGTAGATTTAATTGACTGAGTGGCTTTGCAATTCCAGCTGTATCTTTCAAATATCCGTCGACTGCCTCCTGAAAAGCTTCTCCGCGAACTGTAGCTCCAAACCTGACTATAACTTGTCCTTGCGCAAGAATTGTTCTTCTTATATCAATACCTGGTCTCTGAAGTCCTCCAACTCGCGCCTCATGATAACCAGACCCCTGAACAATATCTCTAACTAATGGCTCTAACTCCAAACCCCTAATTAAATCCTCTGGACTTCTATGAAACATCTGACAATAAATAGCAGTTATATCATTTAAGTGTTCCTGTGTTAAAACACCGGGGTCTACCCAAAATGTTTCTCTAGGCTTTAATCCTTCAACCTTAACGCTAGAAGTCTGCGGATATAAAATTGGGCCATATTTTCCTCTTCTTTCCATGACTGAGGATTATACTTCCAAGGCCAAATTAAATCAAACTAAAAAGGGATGTCGTCGGTAAGTGTTTTTGGGGATTCAAATTTACTTCTATAAACACAAAGTCCGCAGGATTCAGAAGCCTCAGGCAGTGGACCATCCAAAACATCAGAAATATTTCTTATCAGCATATAAAAACTATCCATATCTTCTTCGATGCCATGCCAAGTCGGAGTAGTCGTAAAAACTATTTTACCGTTCTCAATCTTCATATGATCTGGATTTATAGTTATTGCGCCCATCTTAGAAATTTTAATAGGCAATCCTTCCGCAGGATTTTCTAAAGCAAATTTATAAGCGTGGAGCTGGCTTGTATATTTTTTAAGGACTTTTTCTTCGTCAGGTGTGGTAATTTTAAAATCAATTATCGCAAAAGTCCCGTCTTCAAGCTTTGTGAGAATATCAAATCTTCCTGAAAGAAAAACATTTGTCCCAGGGATTACGACTGAGCGCATATATCCTTCCTGAATAGAAATAATTCCGCTTGGAAGATCTGGAATAATGTCCTTCAGATTCATTCCCATAATGGAGTCCTGAAGAAGTTTATTTATACGCCCGAACATGGAGGGAAATACCCCGCTATAAGAAATCCCATTTTTAACTTTCTGGTAATAACAATGCTTACACTCTTCCCAAAGATAAGCAAAATCCGATGGGGAAATTTTATAAACTTGGTTAGACATTAAATGCAATTATAACTCCGAGGCTAACCTAAAGCAATTTGAGTGCTGGCTGTACCCACAATTAGGAGGGGTGACTTTAATAAAACAATATATTATAATTGGTTTCAGATTAATCTAACTATGAGTAAAAAGCATAATTCAAATAAGCCAACTGTAATAGATCTATTTAGCGGAGCAGGCGGTATGACGCTCGGATTCGAGCAAGCTGGATTTAAGAATATTTTCTCCATAGATAATGTTCCTTCTTATTGCACTACCTATTCACATAACTTTCCTGAACATAAACTAATAATCGGAGATATAGAAAAACTAAGCGAGGAAACCATTAACCAAATAGTCAAAGGCAAAGAAATTGATGTTATTATAGGTGGCCCTCCATGCCAAGGCTTTTCAATAGCTGGTAATATTGGCAGAAAATTTATTGACGATCCAAGAAATCAACTTTTTAAAGAATTTGCTAGAATCGTGAAGCACATAAGACCAAAGATATTTGTCATGGAAAATGTTGCAAAACTATATACTCACAAACAAGGCCAAACTCGAAATGAAATAATTAAGCTATTTGAATCTATAGGATATAAAGTTGATTGTGCGATATTAAAAAGTGAACTTTATGGTGTGCCACAGAAAAGATCTCGTGTCATATTTATTGGAAATAGAATAGGTAAAAAAAACTTATTTCCAATACCCGAAGATAAAATTTTCGCTTCAGTTGAGAGCGCGATTGGAGATCTTCCAGAATTATTACCTGGAGAAATTTCCAATGTTCCAAACCATAATTCAATGAATCACAGTAAACAAATGTTAACAAAAATGCTGTATGTTACAGAAGGTGGGTCAAAATCACAGATACCTGAAGAAATAAGACCTAAGGGTGATGCCAGAAAATATGTTCGCTATAATCGGTCATTACCTTCATTTTGCATAACTGGGGACATGAGAAAGGTATTTCACTACTCGCAAAATAGAGCTCTTACAGTACGTGAACTTGCTAGGCTGCAAACATATCCAGATAGCTTCGTGTTTTATGGAAGTAAAATCTCTCAACAACAACAAGTTGGAAATTCTGTACCTCCTCTTCTTGCTAAATTAATAGCCCAATCAATTAAAAAAATGCTGCATGAATAGTCAACAATTTCCCAAAATAAATTTTATTGGAAATAAAGAAAAACTAGCCGAGTGGATTTGTGACTTTATACCATCAGGTTCAACTTCTTTTTTCGATGCATTTTCTGGAGGATCCTCAATAGGATATGAAGCTAAAAAAAGAGGACTCAAGGTAATTTCAAATGATGTACAAAAAATTAATTATTTAATTGCAAAAAGCTTAATCGAAAATAACAACATTCATTTAAACGAAAATGATATAAAAATGATTTTCACTGGAAATCCTATAAAAGGATTTATGTTTAATAACTATTCAAACATTTATTATCATCCAAGTGAATGCATGGAGCTAGACTTATATCATGCAAATATTGAAAAATTAAAAAATCCTTATAAATCATCTCTAGCTTATTTATTAATTAGAAGAGCGATGATTAGAAAAATGCCATATTCAAGATTTACAATTCCTTGGAAAAAAATCGTACAACTTCGCGATGAAGATTATAGTTATTTGAAGTATGGAAGAAAAAGAGCTTACCATAATCAAACATTTAAGGATCATTTCTTGGAGAACCTAAATGACTACAATAATGCAATTTTTGACAACCAAAAAAGAAACAAAGCATACAACCAAGATGTTTTCAACTTATTATCCAAAATTAAGGCTGATGTTATATATCTCGATCCTCCATACCCTGGAACAATGAATGATTATTATGGTTTCTATGGAATATTTGACGAATATATAGATAGTAAAAAATATTCATCTTTTGGAAATAATTTTATGAATCGTGAAGAATCAATTATACTTCTGGAAAAACTATTTTCTAATTTAGGCAACTATCAACATTGGATACTAAGCTACAACAACTCGTCTTTCCCCTCAAAAGAAGTAATAATGAAAATGTTAAGTAAATTTTCTAAAAAAGTTACCCTTGCTGAAAAAGATCACTTATATAAGGTTACTGGAAAAGAAAAGAAGAAAATAAACAAAGAGTATTTATTTATAGTTGAAGCTTAAACTCTAAAACAGACTTCCCTATGGAACTTAAGATATTCACGTCTTTTTTCATTAATAAACTTCTCGTTAATTTTAAATTCCCTGATCGCTTCTTTGACTGCTAATGTCAGCTCTGAAGAAAGCAGTATTTTTCCATCTTCTGAAAACGATATATAACCTCTGTCGAATAACGAGTCTAAGGTTAAACTAAGTAGTAATCCATTATTTGAATCAAATGATTCTAACTCCGAGGAATAAGCATAAGGTTTTATATGGCTAGCTATTAGGTAGGGGTAGCTTAAGTTCTCTACCATGCATTGAGGATCTCCTTCATTGTCTCTACTTTCCTCTTTAAGTTGATTTTTGTAAATTCTCTGAAGATATTGGTCTCGTCCAACCTCAACTTTTATTTTAACCTCAGGGGCATCATCCTCTAAATAGAGGACTCCTTTAACAATGGCTAAATCATCTAATTTAGATAGGATGGACCAGAAATGGCTATTTTGGTTATACTTTCTTTCTTCAAATTTTATTTTTTCTGCATATGCACGCGCATTAATAAGCTCTTCTTCATCTAAATAACCCTTAGTAAAATCTTCTATATTTGTTGTCATCAACCCATACAAATCGTCCTTGTCAATCTTCTTCACATGCTCCAATGTTTTAATCAAAAAATTAATCTCCTTTTTATTCGACTCATTTACAATTGATCGATCAAAGCTTGAATTTGAATAGACAATCTTTGAAAAAATAGATTTCTTTTTCTTATTACTGTCCGCATTTATGAAAGCCATACATTCTGGATGATAAGATTTCAATCTAGTATTAACAAAGCCTAGCTTTACATAAGTATTAATGATTTTTCTTATTGTAATTTCGCTTCCTGAATGTGTTTCAGATACTAAATCTTGCAGTTTTTTATATTTTAAGTCTGAATATTTTTCTTGCTTTGTGGAATCTATAAAATCAATAATTATCTTCAATACTCTAGAAAACTCAATCGTATAAATATCCGTAAAAGCTAAGGTAATTTTCCAGTAATCCTCATATTGTTGGTTCATATCGTTAGGCATTATACTTCGATTGTAGCAAAATTAATATTAATTACTTTCTTCAATTAATAATCCTGCGTTTTTGCGCTGCTCCATAATCCGCCCCTGCTGAACGAGAATTCTATCTTTAAATTCTTTGGAGCTGGTAAAAGCGTCTGCAACGTCTGCGGGATTTGTTTCATAAAGACTCATATCTGTAATTGTGGAAAAATTCTGCCCCTGA
Organism: uncultured Gammaproteobacteria bacterium; assembly: GCA_964565795.1. Lineage (GTDB taxonomy): Bacteria > Patescibacteriota > Microgenomatia > Levybacterales > UBA12049 > 2-01-FULL-39-10-A. The sequence continues at coordinate 21,252 of CAZMGC010000005.1, read as the reverse complement.
ACATAGTAAAGATGTGACAACTCTTCATATCCTGAAATCAGATTTAGATAGTCTTCGTTTTTTTCTTCTAAATCTTTATACGGAACTTTCTGAATACTCCCCTCAATCATAAGCGCAACTATAATTCCCAATGAAAAAAATCCAAAAGCAGCAGCTGCACCTAAGATAAGTTTTGGGATTTTTTTATAAAAGCGGGGGAGAATCTCAAATGCCAGTTTTTTATATGATCTAAATAAAAATTTAAAAGGAGATAATAATTTAGATAAGCCTGCCATTTCAAGCGATTATAGTACTTAAGAAATAAAAAAGATACAGTTTGATGTAATTGACAAATCTCGCCTCAAGTTTTAAAGTTTATAAACTCCGAATAGATAGGAGAAAGGCTTAGCTGACGACTCGTTCGCGAGTGGGATGCTGAAACGATTGACTATCTTAAGCGCATTCAATTAATTTTCATTTGGAGAAACCCTATGGCAGGACAAATGAAAGATGGCACCGCTAAGGAGTCCCTCTTCTGGGGGCAAGTGCCGTCTGCTATGACAAAAGGATGAGATGATTCTTCAAAATTCCGAAGAATTCTAGGGATTTTGATGGTAGCAGGAATGCAATCAGGGAAAGAGAGTGAATAGGCATCTACCTACGATCTCTCTTTTTTTTATGGGGCTGGAGTTGGGCTTTCTGCAGGGCTAATACTTGGCTCTCCTGAAATTTCAGGATTTGGACTTGGAACTGCTGCTTGAGACTTAAAATCTAATAATTCTATTTCGAAAATGAGAGGAGTATTTGGAGGAATTGGTCCTAATCCAGCAGCGCCATATGCTAGGTCTGATGGAATTCCTATTTGTCTTTTTCCTCCTGTTTTCATTCCCACAACACCCAATTCGACCCCTTTTATAACCTGCCCTGCGCCCACCTGAAAGCTTAATGGTGAGTTTTTCTGATACGAATCATCAAATATTCTTCCGTCTGTAAAAGCTCCTTTGTAATGAATGGTAACCGTGTCTCCTGCTACTACAGCAGCTGAAGAAGTTCCTACATTTAAATCTCTTCCTGTTAATTCAGTTAGAGGTGCTGGGGTTGGCGTAACTCCCTTCGCTCCTAAATTTAGGCCTGTTAAATCCTCACCCATTTTAGGTAACTTATTTGATTGAAAAACGAGAAGAACCATAAGAAGAATTAGAAGTCCAAATGCGCCAATTGCAATTAAGTGTTTGTTTTCCACGTGGGCTATTATAGCAGAAGAAATTAGGCGTTTTTAGCTTTAGCGAGTTTTAATTTTTCTCTTTTTTGTGCATCATCTGCAATTACTTTATCAAACGCAGCCTGACATTCTTTATTTGTACAAATAAGTTGCTTGTGTTCAAGAATCATGTAGCCACTGGTATTTTTAATTTTTTCAGTCCAGGTTTTAGCTACCTTTCTTTTAGATCCGCATCTATCGCAGGGCATTTCACTTCTTGGAATTGAATTTCCGATTTTTGGCATATTTAATTTAGGCAAGTGAGTTAAAAATCGAGGAAATATTTAAATTTAATCAGGAATTAACTCTAAAGCTATTATAGCAGATTCCGTCATTTAAACCTAATTCCTGATTCTGGTATAATCTAGCCATGAGCGCGAAGCAAATCATAGATATTTATATTTCATTTTTTGAAAAAAGAGGACATAAGAGAATTCCGAATTCTCCTCTAGTTCCAGAAAATGATCCGACAACGCTTTTTACTTCTTCTGGAATGCAGCCTTTAGTTCCATATTTGCTTGGCCAAGAACACCCAGAGGGAAACAGATTAGTTGATGTTCAGAATTGTTTTCGAGCAGTAGATATAGATGAAGTCGGAGATAACAGGCACACTACTTTTTTCAGAATGCTCGGAAACTGGAGCCTAGGAGATTATTTTAAAAAAGAACAGTTACCTTGGTTTTGGGAGTTCTTAACTAAAGAGCTTGAAATTGATCCAAAAAGACTTTTTGTAACTGTTTTAGAAAGTCAGGAACTTAACCAAATCGATGAAGAATCTATTAATATCTGGAATGATATCTTCAATAAAGAAGGATTAAATCCTGGAGACAGAGTTCGCTCATATGGCGTTGATAAGAATTGGTGGTCTAGATCAGGCACTCCAGATAAAATGCCTGTCGGAGAACCAGGTGGCCCAGATTCTGAGGTATTTTATGATTTTGGAACCCCACATGATAAAAGATTTGGAGATATGTGCCACCCAAACTGTGATTGCGGAAGATTTATAGAAATTGGAAATTCTGTTTTCATGCAATACATAAAAAAAGAAAAAGGATTCGATGATCTCCCTAAAAAAAATGTAGATTTTGGAGCAGGAGTTGAAAGACTTCTTATGGCTGTAGAAAATCAATCAGACATTTTTAAAACCTCACTTTTCTCACCAATAATAAAAGCTATCGAAAATCTAACAAATAAAAAATACGAAGGAAATGAAAAAGAAATGAGAGTTATCGCAGATCACTCAACTGCTTCAGTTTTCTTAACTAATAATGGTGTAATTCCAAGTAATAAGGAGCAGGGTTACGTTTTAAGAAGAGTTATCAGAAGAAGCACGGATAATTTGAATGCACTTGGAAGCGAAAACCTAGAGCCAATAATTAAAGCTATCGTGGATCAATATTCCGAGACTGATGAAGATTTAAATAGTAAATTTGAAGAAATTAAATCAGTAATCCTTAAAGAATCTAACTCCTATAAGAAAACTTTAAATGAAGCAAAAAAGTTAATTGAAAAAGAAATCTCAAAAACAGGTGGAGAAAAACAAATATCTTCAGATCTAGCTTTTAAAGCAATGTCTTCCTATGGACTTTCTCCAACTCAGCTAAAAAACCTTGGATATGAATTTAACGAAATTGAACTTGCAAATCTTATTGACAAACATGCAGAAATTTCTCGAGCTGGGGCTACTAAAAAATTTGCTGGGGGACTTGCAGATCATTCTGAAATGACAATTAAAGGTCACACTGCAACCCACCTCATGCATCAAGCGATTCGTGATATGTTAGGAACGGCGGTTCATCAGTCTGGGTCAAACATTACTTCTGAAAGAGTAAGGTTTGATTTTAATTTCGATAGAAACCTAACAGATGAGGAGCTTCAAGTATTAGAGAAAACAGTAAACGAGAAGATAAAGGAAAAACTTCCAGTAAAATTTGAGTTCATGAGTCTAGATGAAGCGAAGAAGCTTGGAGCTATTGGACTTTTCGATGAAAAATACAGTGATAAAGTCAAGATTTACACAATTGGCGAAGAAGGCAAACCTTACTCAATTGAGTTTTGCGGAGGGCCTCACGTCAACTTTACTGACGAGGTAAAATCGTTTAAGATAATAAAGCAGGAGAATATCGGAAATGGCCTGCGCCGCCTATACGTAACGGTAGGCTAGTTCTCTATGAATTTACCAAAACTGCCCTTTTTAGAGAAAAAGAATCAATCGGAGTATTTTCTCTCCTTAGTTCTTCGCGACGAAAAAGCCAGCGCTGTAGTTTTCCAGGAAATAGATGGAAAAATTAATGTAGTCGGAGAACACGTAGAAAATTTTAGAACTTCAGTTGAAGATGCCTCAGAAGAAGAACTACTTGACGCGATAGATAAGGCGGTCTCGACTGCAGAAAAAAATCTTCCACCTAATGTAGAAAGCCACAAAACAATTTTTGGAGTAAAACAGGATTGGATAACGGATGGAAAAATTAAGCCTACCTATCTCGCAAAATTAAAAAAGATAAGTGATGAGTTGGAATTTAAACCAATGGGATTTTTGGTAATTCCTGAAGCAATCGCTCACTTACTCCAAAAAGAAGAAGGAGCACCAGTTACCGCAATCCTAGCCGAAGTGGGACAAAAAAATGTAAATCTTTCCTTAATTAGGGCAGGAAAAATAATAGAATCTAAATCGGGAGTAATTGGAGAATCATTAGTCGGAACCGTTGAAACTACATTAAAACACTTCTCTTCTGAAACTCTCCCTCCAAGAATTATTCTTTTTGATAGTGGACGCGAAGATGTCCAGCAAAAATTTATCACTCATAAATGGAGTCAAAGCCTTCACTTTCTTCATCTTCCTCAGGTTAGTGCTTTGCCTGCAAATTTTGATGCCAGGGCTGTTCTTTCTGGTGCAGCAAGTCAAATGGGATTTGAAATCTTTGAAGCTTCACTGACGGATGCACAAAACGCTGACGCAAAACATATAAGAGCTGCTGTCCCGATAGTTGAGGAGGAAACTGACAAGACTCTTGCGGAAGCTGCATCCGAATTTGGATTTACTGGAGGAGACGTTAAGGTAAATTCTAAAGAAAACTCAAAGCCAGCTGAAGATTTACTTGAATCCTCCGAAGATACTGAACCAGAAGAGGAAATTCCAAAAACCGCTGTAATGGATAATATAAGTCCAGCTGAGCAATTTAGAGAAATCCCCGAAGAAATAAAAGTAACAAATGCCGAAAGAAAACCTTTACCGGTTAACGCTATGTTTATTACTACTGGAATCATGAGTTTTATGAAGAAAGTGCATCCCGGAAAAATTCTAAAAGGCGCCAACGGGTCAAGAAAAAAACTTATGATTGGAATAATTCCGTTGGCAATAATTTTACTATTCCTATATTTATATCTTTTCGGTAGAAGTGTAACTATAACTTTAGGAATTGACGCAAAAGAGGAAGATGAAGAAGTAAATGTAACATTTTCAGAATCTGAAAATACAAACGCAGAAGATGACGTAATTAACGCACAGTTTATAACTGTTACAGCTGACGGAAAGAAATCAATTGCTACCACTGGAAAAAAAGAAGTAGGAGATAAGGCAAAGGGAACCGTTACAATATTTAATACTGCCGACAGCGGCAAAACTATTTCCGCTGGAACCGTAATTACCTCATCAAATGATCTTAAATTTGTAATTGATAAAGCAGTAACTGTTGCATCTGGATCTGCTGATCCAACATCACTAAAAGCAGGACAAGCCGATGTGACAGTAACGGCTGAAAAATTTGGTACAAATTACAATCTCCCATCAGGAACTAAATTCACTTTTGAAGGAACAGCTGAAGTTGCAGCTAAAAATGACAAGGCATTTTCTGGTGGAACAAAAAAAGAAGTTAAAGTGGTAGCTAAAAAGGATCAAGATAAATTAGCTGCAGAACTTCAAAAAGACCTTGAATCAGAAGCTAAAGATCAAATCCAAAAAGAGGCTGAAAATGGTTCTGTAGTATTACCAAATTTTATTTCAATCGAATTTGATAAAAAAACTTTCAGTAAAGATGTCGATGATGAGGCAACTGAAATTAGTCTTACTGGAACTATTAGCTACAGAGGAGTTTCCTATAAAGAGGAGGACATTCTTAAATTTGCAAAAGAAAAACTAGAAACGGGAAATGACTTAATGGTTGATAAAGACAGCATAGAAGCAAGCGCTGAAAACTTAAAAGCCAAAGGAAGTAACGCTACGGGAAAACTAACACTTAAGGCAAATTTAGTTCCAAAAATTGATCCTAAAAAACTCGCAAATGAAATTAAAGGTAAATCTACGAAAGACGCGATAGAAAAATTAAATGAAACACCGGAAATTAATAAAGTAGATATAAAAATATTTCCACCTATCCCCTTCCTACCCGAACGAATTCCGTTCTCCTCAGGAAAGATAAAAATTCAGACTGAAAAAAATGGGTAAAATTTACTATAAAGAGAAAAGAAGAAATTATAAAGTATTTGTTAAGCTTGGAAGCATCGGAGTTTTAATTTTTGGCGCCGTCCTATTTTTATATACTTTCTTTCCTCTTCTTTCCTGGCAAATTTATTTCGCTCCGGCTTTTGCATCACAAAAAATAGAAGCGCCAATTCCGAATCAAACAGTAATTAGTCCTACTAACCTAGGATCTCTTATTGAAAATGCGACCAGAGCAATAAACAGAGATTATACAAATGCCTATAACTGGTACCCAGGAGCAGAAATTCAAAAATCAAATAATATAGCGACTTACAAAATCTCTTTCCCAAAAATTGGAATTGTAGACGCTGAAGTTTCAAATAAAGACACAGATTTAACTCGCCATATGGTTCAATTCAACTCAGATACACTTCCTGGAAAAGATGGAAATTCTGTAATTTTTGGACATTCTACTCTACCACAACTATATAATCCAAATGACTATAAAACCATTCTTGCAAATGCATACAAGCTAGAAGTTGGAGATGAAATAAATACCGAAGTAAATGGCATAAAAAGTAAATATAAAATAATTAGTATTACTGTAGTTGAACCCACGGACACTTCTGTTCTTGCTCAAAATTTTACAGATAGTTTTTTAACAATTATTACATGCACACCACCTGGTACAATTTGGAAGAGGCTTATAATTAAAGCAAGGATAGTTAAGTAATATGGAGAGAGTTGGAATTCAGAGAATTTTATATAACATTTGGCCGGCAATATATAAAATTGTAGATAGAACTTTTTTCGCAGCCATAAGATTTCTCAAAAATTTAGTAAGACTTATGATGGAGCAAGTTAAACATGGATGAAAAAGAACAGGCTGTAGCCGCCATTAGAAAAAAATTGGTTGGTAAAGAGCTTAACTATAAAGAAATCTTTGCCATCATGGATCAGATCTCCCAAAAAAAACTCGGAGATGTCTTAACCACTTATTTTGCTGCTTCCGGATTTTCAAAAGGTTTTAGTGACGACGAAATTTATTATTTAACAAAAGCTATGATTGAAACTGGAGAAAAATTAAATTTTTCAGGAATTATCGCTGATAAACATTCTATTGGAGGGGTTCCGGGAACCAGAACTACTATGATTGTAGTTCCAATCGTAGCAGCTGCAGGATTTAAAATTCCTAAAAGCTCTTCGAGAGCAATCACAACTCCAGGAGGCACTGCTGATGACTTCGAGATTCTGGCTCCTGTTAATTTAAGCAAACAAAAAATTTACGCGACAGTTAAAAAAACTAATGGATGTATCGTGTGGGGTGGAAGCTTTAATATTGCGCCAGCTGATGACGTGATTATAAAAGTCGAGGAAGTTCTTCTTTTCGAATCTTTTGACAAGATTTTAATTTCAATCATGGCTAAAAAAGTAGCTTTTGGAAGCAATCACGTAGTAATCGACATTCCTTATGGGGAGTCAGTAAAAGTTCATACTTTAAGTGATGCAAAATTACTGAAAAGAAAGTTTGAGCAATTAGCTAAAAAGTTTAATGTAAAAATTGAAGTTTTAATCCATAAAACTGACGAACCTGCAGGACGTGGAATCGGACCAGTTCTTGAAACTCGGGAATCTCTTATGGTTCTTGAACAAGATCCAAAAAGAGCTCCGGATTTAGAAGCAAGAAGTATTAACCTAGCAGGAAGTCTTTTAGAACTTTGTCTCGCAAGTAGTACTCCAGCTTTTAGAAATAAAATAATTAAGGAACACAAGAATGGATTTAACTGGGCTCTTCACATTCTTCTTTCGGGCTTAGCATTATCAAAATTCAAACAAATAATAAAAGCTCAGGGTGGAGATCCAAATGTAACAAGTAAAGACTTAAAACCTGGAAAGCATAAATTTGAATACCTAGCGCCAAAAAATGGAGAAATTGCGGGATTTAATATAAAAAATCTAACAATGATAACTCGTATACTCGGAGCTCCAGACATGAAATCAGCAGGAATATATTTAAATAAAAAAATTGGCGAAAAAGCTCGCAAAAACGAGCCAATCTGTACTTTTTACTCCGATTCTGTGTATAATCTTAAGGAAGGAAAAGAGTCACTTAAAAACTTCCCTTTAGTAAAGTTTAAATGAAGAGAATTTACGTAACGGTCGGAGTCCTCATAACACTAATTATTCTTTCGCTTGGCTGGTGGATAAGAGGAACTTCTCCTGCTAACTCAAACGATTCCACCCCTAAAATATTTATAGTCGAACAAGGTGAAGGTGTTAGATCAATTGCAAGAAATCTTAAAACACAGGGACTCATCAAAGATCCTACTGTATTCTTTCTTTTAACCAAACAAACAGGCCTCGATAGTAAAATTCAGGCCGGAAGCTTTAGACTAAATCCATCTATGACTGCAAAAGAAATTGCCGAGTCTCTAACAGTTGGCACTGAAGATATCTGGATTACGGTTCCAGAAGGTCAACGTGCAGGAGAAATTGCAGACACACTTGAAAAGTTAATGCCTAATTATGACAACACTTGGGAAAAAGAATTAGAAAAAAATGAAGGATATCTTTTCCCTGATACATATCTTCTGCCAAAAGATGCTGACGTAAATGGTGTAATAAAAATAATGAGAGATAATTTTAATACCAAATATGCAACTCTTGATACCTCAAGAGTAAACTTGTCGGAAAATGAAATAGTCACACTCGCCTCCCTAATAGAACGCGAAGCAAAACACGCAGAAGATAGGCCAATAGTATCAAGTGTAATTCATAATAGATTGGATATAGGCATGAAATTAGACATAGACGCAACTCTTCAATATATAAAAGGATATGACGCTGTAAGTAAAAGATGGTGGCCAAACAATATTACCAATGAAGATAAGAAATCAGCTTCTTTTTATAACACTTATGGTAGAGCCGGACTTCCACCTGCTCCTATCTCAAATCCAGGATTACTTAGTCTACAAGCTGCAGTTAACCCTGACGAAACACCATATCTTTATTATATAACTGATAAAAATGGCGTAAATAGATATGCCCAGACTCTCGAAGAACACGAAGAAAATATTTCCACCTACGGCCTCTAATTTTTAGCGGTTTTTCTAAAGAATCGTTTTGTAGGATTTTTACTTTCGTTACCATTCTGAGCAATTGTTTCGATAACTATCGAATCACCTAGGTCTTCTATTTTTTCCTCTACTTTTTTTAGCTGCACTTTTGTTTCTCTTTTTGCATCATTTTCTAGCTCTTTTGCTACCTCCGACAATCCAGCCAAACCGTCCTCTGTAACTGCTTTTAGAATTTTATTTCCTTTCTTAGTGCCTAACAAAAATACTGCAACTCCACCCAGAACCATACCGATTAATAAACCATCTGAAAAACGTCCGTTGTTACCCATTTTTCTTCTCCTCCTTGTCTTCTGAAACCTTTTTAATAATAGAGGCAATAGTTCCCCCAGCTTTAAGCCCCATCAAGATTGAAGAAAGGCTTGTAAGAGGTTGGGAAACACTTTGTGTAATGTCTCCAGTGTTATCTAGTACTTTATTAGCTTTAGTAATAGTTTTTCTTAGATCACGAAGAATGAAAAATACTTGGATTCCTAATACTATCAAAAGGAGCGTGAGGATGATTATGACAATAAATAATAATATTTGGGCAGGATCAGTCATAGTACTAACTAACTTATATCATTGAATTCTTAGTGTCAAGATATATTCACTATATCATTCCGCTAATTTAATATTAATTTCTCGCTCAACAGTAGTTGTTCTCCCGAATTTATTTTCAACTTGAAACGTTAAAGAAGTAGATCCAGGAAAAACTGTAATCTGTTTTTTGAAGCTGCCATCAGGATTTATTGTTACTTGCTCATTTTCTACCATAAGAATTCCATTTGGGTCAGTCTTTCCGCTAACTTCGATATTGAGGGAGCTTAAAGTCTGGTTCTCTTTGGGAACATCTATGTCTAAATTGGGATTAAATAATGCTGCTCTATATTGAAAAAATAGGAAAGCTGCGATCACTAAAAAAACTGCACCGACCACTACAGCGCTTTTGCCTATCTTAAATCTCGGAAGAGAAAAATCTGAAGAATTTGTAAGTCCGCGCGGTAACACCTCCACAGCTTTTTTCTCATCAAATTCACGTCTAAAAATTGCCAAGCTTTTCTCAACGGGTAATCCTAAAAACTTGGCATAATTCCTTACGAATCCATGAGCATAAGCTGGGGATGGAAGTTTTTTATAATCCCCTCTTTCGATCGCATTTAAAAAATCAGGTCTAATCTTTGTGGCTTTTGCGACCTCTTCAATGGACAGATTTTTGTTCTTTCGTTCCTCCTGGAACTGCGCGCCAATACTTATCATAATTCTTACTGAGCTTGAGGTTCACCAAGGATCTGGGTAGGATCTTTTATCAAAACGTCTCTTGGCTTACTCCCCTCAGCTCTTCCAACAATCCCTGCTGCTTCAAGTTGATCCAAAATTCTTGCAGCTCTAGAATATCCAATTGAAAGACGACGTTGAAGAAGTGAGGCTGAAGCCTTATCATATTCGCAAATAACCCTAACAGCCTCTGCAAATACCGGATCTTTTCCATCTGCTCCCGCGGCAGCTCCGCCCGCTCCCTTTGGAGTATAAGGAGTAGAAATAATTTCTTCTGTGTATTCAACTGCTGGTGACTTAGATTTCAGATATTCTACAAGTCTTTTAACTTCTTTATCAGAAACAAATGCTCCTTGAATCCTTGTTGGTTTTGCCTGATCTGGAGGAATATATAACATATCTCCACGACCAAGTAATTTCTCAGCTCCAGGTCCGTCAATAATTACACGGGAGTCAATCATTGAACTTACGTTAAACGCTACACGACATGGTACATTGGCTTTAATCAAACCTGTAATAACATCTACTGACGGACGCTGAGTTGCTATAACTAAATGAATTCCAGTCGCTCTAGCCATCTGAGCAAGACGAGCAATAGTGTCTTCAACCTCAACTGGAGCAAACATCATAAGATCCGCTAACTCATCGATAAATACGATAATGTATGGAAGAGCCTGAAATCCAGCGAGCTCATTATATCCATCAATATTTCTAACTCCTCTTTCCGCAAAAGTTTTATATCTTCTATCCATCTCATTAGTTGCCCATTTTAGCGCTGAAAGAATTTTTTCAACCTCTACAATAACTGGGACCATAAGATGAGGAATTCCGTTATATCCTGTTAACTCAACTCGTTTTGGATCGATCATGATCATTTTTACTTCTTCAGGACTTGCGCGGAATAAAAGGGAAGTGATAAACGAATTTACGAGAACTGATTTTCCAGATCCAGTAGTTCCAGCCACAAGCACATGTGGCATTTTTCCAATATCAGCAATTAGCGGATTTCCTGAAACATCCAAACCTAATGAAACTGAAAGTTTAGATTTAGATTTTCTCATTAAATCTGAAGAAAGCATTGTGCGAAGGGTTACAACCTCAAGAGATTTATTTGGAATTTCAATTCCCACAAGGTTTCTTCCTGGAATTGGCGCTTCAATTCTAATTTGCCCAGTCGGAGCCTGCGTATTAAGAGCTAAGTCATTTGCCAAGGAAGTAATTTTAGAAACCTTAGTTCCGAGTGCAATTTCAAGTGCGTATTGAGTAACGGCTGGGCCTAAATTAACTTCTACTACCTTTGCAACAATTCCGAAACTCTGAAGCGTCTCTTCAATTTTCGCAGCTGTAGCCTTTACATCCCCTCTATCAGCTTTACCTCCTCCTCCATCTTCAAGTAAATCTAAAGGTGGATACTCCCAAATTAATCCAGATGAAAGAGTATTACTAACAAGTTTTTCTGTAATAAGAGAATCATCTTTTTTAACTGTATTAGACACAATTGCTGGTCCATTTTTATTAAAACTAGAATCTTTAATTGTCATTTGTTTATTAAGAAGTGGATCTTTTTGCTTTTTGAGAAAACTTGTAGGCACTACTTTTCCGCCAGTTTTCTTAAAAGCTGATAAACCTTTAAGGATTTCATCAACCGAAGTATCAAACAATACGACCAAGCCAATAAATATTCCTGCTAGGAAAACTAAAAGTGTTCCAATCGGAGTAATTACATCTGAAATATTTCCAAACATTAGCTGGCCCACATATCCAGATCGAAACAAAACTACTGCGGAACCATAAAGAATTAAAAATCCAATTGCGACATTCGGTCTTGAAAGAGCAAATTTAGTTTTGAAAAATAAAAATCCAAATAGGATTAAGACAAATCCCAAAAAGAAAGAGAATGGCCCAAAATACTGCCTTATAAACGTATTTATATAAATAAATGTATCCCCAGAATTGCTGAATGAGAGGAGAAGCAAAAGTCCTGCTACTATTTGACCTAGGGCAAAAATTGTATATACAGTCTTTGTCTTAAGCTTTATTTTGAATTTTCCACGCTTACCATAAGCCCCACGTTTTCTGGCCATAATTAATCTATTATAACCTGACAGTTCTAGCGGTGCAAACGATTTCTGGTTATAGGAATAAGGTCTTTTCTGATATAACGATCCCGACTCGTAACGGTCCCAACTTGAACTCTATAATCAGATCCCATGGTAGGCCTTGGAGCTGATTCTCCGGGTCTCTGAATAAGTGCTCTTGTAACCCCACCCATCCCTAACTCTGGAACTCCGTTTATTGAAGCAAAAACGACAAAATAATCTTGTGGACGTCCTGGTGCAACTTGATCTAAGGCAAGAATCTTAGAAACTCCCGGAACTAACTCACCCTGTTTTCCTACAAACCTAACTTCGCCAAATGAAGGCATATCCCTTCCAGGAGCATCTTGGGTTTTAGCACCAAACAATGCCACCACAGCTTCTTCTTTTCCTCCACTCCCAACAACCATTTTTGGACGATTAGATGTCACAACATCTAGTTTATGAGTAAGATCCCCATCAGGAATAGCAGTTACCCGAACGCCTAAGTCTTCCCACCCTCTCATACCGTCTTGATTCCTTTCTCTTCTAAGACCTACTGCCTCAATTACTCTTGGGTCTTTCTCTTTATGCGCTTCTAAAACTAGTCTCATCACATCTTTCTTAGGTAAATCTAATAAACTTCCTATTCCTTTTCTCGAAAGAAGCCTAGCGGTTATTGGATCAACGGTTATACCATCTGCATAAAACGCACCTTCTTCTTCAGTTGGTATTTTTCCAAACTCCTGATTAACCGCTCCGCCAATTTGAACAGTTGAACCTTTCCCTTGATGCTCAGGCTCTAAGGCATACGAATTTCTAGAAGCTTCTTTTGTTCGCTCGATTGGATCCATTATTAGTCTTACTATTCCAAGGTGCGCAAATTCAGGCTTAAGTAAAACATGTCTATCTCGTATATCTAAGAGTTGTCCAAATCCGTAAGGTCCTTCTATGTTGGGGAGATGTACTCCATATTTCCAAAACTCCTTTGCTCTTTCGATTCTTTCAACAACCTGCACAAACGGTGCTTGATGAATATTTGCTTCAAGCGCTGGTGTTGCTCCCATATCCAAATCTACCTCAAACTTCTGCCTCAATCCTTCTGAAATTGGACGCCTTCTATATCTTTCTCTAATTGCCCCATCGACTCCTACGGCTACTCTTGCAGCTGCAACCTGATAAAAAGGAGTTACTGTATCCACACTTAGTTTTGGTGCTCGGTCTACAAGATCTGGAGCCACTTCTGTGTGACCATTTAAGTATGCGGGTCGCGGTATTGGCCTTGTATGGTGGAGAATATGCATTTCTCCATTTCCATTTCTTCTAGCATGCGGTATGGTTGGGGTTCTAGCAAATGAACTAGAATCAGGTCCGGTTATACCGGCAGTAGTTTCTGGTGGCATAAATTAAATCCTTACTTCTCCCGGAGCAATAGATAGAGGTATAGCTTCTACGAGAGGTTGCGCTACAATTGGTCTATGTTCTCCGATTCCAGAACCAGTATGACCACTTCCAGCTCTAAGCTCTGGTGCTGGTCGAAACGCTGCCCTATCCAATTTTATTCTTGTTCCATTCGGTCCTGTAATTCGATCAACAACATGCTCTGATGAAAGAGAAACCGGTGCCTCTGCTTGAGGCGCTCTCCATGTATCTGCTCCTTTTGGTGTTGCTGCTAATTCACTTACCATGTAATCATGATAATCCAGATCCAACTAACTGGCTTGATTTTTTTCCGATATTTTCCTGACACTTTCCTGACAAAAAATCTGTTTGCTTATGGAGTTTTAAACGATTAAAATGTCTCCAATGAATCCTATTCTAATAGAACAAACATATCCCATAAGTTTTCGTGAAGAAGAGGCAAAAAAACTTGGCACTCATATTATTAATAGACGATCTGTTGTCCTAACTGGAATGCTTAGAGTAGGAATAAGTAATTTTTTAAGATTTTTCCTAAACCATGAAGGAATTAATAAAAAATATTTAGATGATAAAAAATACATAATTATTCCAGTTGATTTAAATGATTTAGTTGAAAGAGAAATTTATCCCTTTTGGATTTTAACTTTTAAAAGACTCGCCGACAAAATAGAAGATTCTGAATTACCAAATTCAATTAAAAAACAAATCGCATTATATTTTTTAGATAGTATACAATCCCAAGACCTTTTCTTAACTATAGATTATCTACGAAAAAGTGTTGTACTTCTTTGTGACGAAGGTTATCTTCCAACAATATTTTTCTTAAGATTCGACAGAATGAAAGATTCTATTACTCATGATTTTTTTGCGAACTTTCAAGGGCTAATTGATTCAACACACGAAAGACTTTCATATGTTTTCACAAGTGCTCGTCCTCTTAATCATTTAGAACCAACTATATTTACAAAACAATCACTTCTTATTTTTTCTGACAATCTTTACATAAAACCAAATAAAAAATCTGATATAAAAACTGTTTTTGAATCAAGCGTTAAACAGTACGGATTAAAATTGACTCCTGAAATGGTAAATCAATTATTAAAACTTGTAGACGGACATACTCAATATTTACAGTTTGCACTAATCTCTCTTAGAGAAAATGAGAACATAAAACCAACCGAGCTTTTTGATTTTTTAAAAACAGATGAAAGAATCTCTCTTCAATCTGAAGAACTTTGGGAAAGTCTTTCTCCATCAGAGCAAGATATTCTTTTAAAAGTAGTGTCCAAACAAAAATTAAGTAATGAAGAAATTAAAGAAGGAGAGTATCTTATAAATACAGGATTTTTTGATTTAAAAACTTTAAAAATTTTTAGTCCAATATTTGATAAATTTATAGAAGCAAAAGCCGAAGAAAAAAGAAAAGAAAAAAATAATAATGATTTTTCTAAGAAAGAAAATCTTTTACTTAAATTTTTGGAAGAAAATAAAAATGAAATTTGCGAAAGGGAAGAGATAATTGAAAATGTTTGGCCGGAAGCAGAATCTCTGGGAGTTACTGATTGGGCAATTGATAGATTAGTGGCAAGAGTTAGAAACAAACTTAAGGACCATGATAAGGATTATGAGATTGTTACAATTAAAACTCGCGGTTATAAATTAATCGACAGATAAGCCCCCCCAGCCTCGCAAGGCCTGGCCTTGCGAGGCTAAATGATACAATAGCTTACGAAATGGACCAAGCATTAAAGCATTTTAAAAAAGTAGACCCAACTCTTCATAAAGTTGCGTTAAAAATCAAACTTAAAGAGCACAAAAAACCTAATGACTTGTCCTTAGAAGCTTCAGCGAAAGAGGATTATTTTATAGATTTAATTGAATCAATTATAAGCCAACAATTGTCTATAAAAGCAGCTGATACTATTTTCAGAAGATTTGAGAAACTGTTTCCGAAACAAAAAATCACCCCAGAATATTTATTGAAAATTCCGGATCAAAAAATTCGCGGTGCGGGTATTTCTTTTAGTAAAATTAAATACATAAAAGGAATCGCTCAGGCAATTTTAGATAAACAAATTGATTTAAAAAACTTAGAAAAACTAAGCGATGAAGAAGTTATTAATGAACTTATCAAACTAAAGGGGATAGGGAAGTGGACTGCAGAAATGTTTTTAATGTTTACACTTGGTAGAACTGATATTTTTTCCGCAGGAGATTTGGGACTTCAAAATGCGATAATAAAAATTTACAAGCTAGACAAACCTACAAAAGATCAATTGATTGAAATTTCTACTAAATGGTCTCCACATCGCACAATAGCAAGTAGAATTTTATGGAAAAGCCTTGAGAATAAAGATTAAAAATATTCGATTATTTCATTATCTCCCAAAGATTTAAATCTCCATCCTTTAATGGAACCTCGCCTTTCCAGCCTTTTACTATCATCTCGGCTATTTTTGCTGGATCTATGCCAGAATCAAAATTCCACATTTCAGTCTTTACAGCACCAGGTGAGACAGTAAAAATTCGAAGATCAGGATATTCTAAGGCAAGACTTTTTGTAAAACCAACTACTCCATGCTTCGTCGCACAATATACAGCTCTACCAGGATAGGGGAGGTGTCCTGCACGTGAAGCAATATTTATTATTCCTTCTTTTATTTGAGGAAAAGATGCAGAAGTCATCTTTATCATCCCCTCTAAATTAGTTCTTAACTGCCCTTCTATCTCATCGAATGATTCATTTTCAAATTTTTCCCACCCAATTACTCCAGCATTATTTATAAGAATATCTATATGACCAAATTTTTCTACTACCTCCTCAACTCCCTTTTTAATATTGTCGTTATCTGTTGTATTAAGTTTTAAAACTAAAACTTCATCAGCTCCCAAATCTTTACATTTATGAGCTACTTTTTGTGCTCCTGAAAGATCACTATTATATGTAACCACTACTCTACTTTTTTCTTTAGAAAAAGCGTAGGCTAATTGCTCACCAATTCCTTTACTCGACCCCGTTATTAAAATGTTTTTTCTAGACAGATCCATTAGCTATTTAATTTTAACGATTCAAAATATATTTGCAATATTCTTGACTTTTATATACCTCAAGAATACAATACTTTTGTGCAAAATAAGCAAGCAATTATTGGAATAATAGCAGCTATAATCATACTAGTCGGAGCTGGTGGAGTATTCCTATATTCCCAAAATAAAAATAGTTCTGAGCCAAATACCACTACAGCAACTGAAAAAACTAATAAAGATACTTCTTTAGAAAATAATTTAGCGGCCATTCTTAAATCAGGAAAAAATCAACAGTGCACTTTTACGTATGCTGATGAAAACGGTAATAATACAAACGGAACAGCATATATATCGGGGGATAAGATGCGAACAAATGTGACAAGCTCTACGAATGGAAAATCCTCAACAATTTATGTGATAAGAAATGGTGATGATAATTATATTTGGGGCAGTGATTTTCCCAATAACACCGGAATGAAAATGACACTTTCTATTGATGAATATATAGATAATGAAGAATCAAAAAAATATTTTGATCCTAATTTAAACGCACAGTATGATTGCTCTGACTGGACTCCAGAATCAAACATGTTTACTGCTCCAACAAACATCAAATTTCAGGATATATCCGCATTGATGCAAGGAGTTATGCAGTCTGCGTCTAAATCTCCCACAGGAACAAGCTCTACTTCTGAATGCTCAATCTGCAATTCCCTAACCGGAGACGCAAAGAACGCTTGCTTAAAACAGTTTAGCTGCTAACAAGTTTGACTTGCTTCTTTAAAAGGGCTAAGATATTTAGATCTTGAGAAAAGAACGAATTCTTTTACTCTCAGTTCTAGTTTTAGCATTATTATATGTTTTATTTTTAACAGATAAATATTCAGGAAAGAACTTAAATAATCCTTTTGCTTCAGTAACACCATACCCCACTATAATTCCGGGGAATAACTCTGGCCAAGCCATAACTATGGCTCCCTCATCATCCCAAAATATAGAAGTTTTATCTCCCAGATCAGGAGACAAAATAAAATCAGGTTTTGTTGTTAAGGGAAATGCTAGGACATTTGAAAGCAATGTAGCAATTAGACTTTATGATTCCTTTGGAAACGTTTTAACTGAAACATTTACACTTGCGAATGCACCTGACGCTGGGCAATTCGGTCCATTTGAAAAGATGATTAATTATGTAACGGAATCACAAACTGGAACGCTTGAGGTTTTTCAATATAGTGCTAAAGACGGTACGCAGATAGATATTGTCACTGTGCCTGTTATCTTTGAGTAGAAATTTTTCCAGCCCAATCCATGCCCCAATCCCTAACAATCTCTTGTGTTGGTCTCCATAATTCAAAATCTAGTGTTCCTCTAAGACTATGCATTTGGACTCTTACCGAAACTCTTGTGATTAAATCTGTAACTGAATTTTGAATCCTTAAAACCTCATCTCTATTTTCTGGATATGCCTCTTCTATAAAATCTTTATAAGTAGCTTCATACGAATTTAATGCTGCACCGTATGGATTATTGCTAATTTGCCTAAGCCTATGCCATTCTGCAACAATTGGTTCTACCAATCCTGTAGTTGAAAATCCTTTCGGGCTATCATTATGGACTTCAGACCTTAATATTCGAAGTCCTAAATACATAGTTAGAACTTCTCGCTGTAATGGATCAATAAGGCCTAATTTATCTGCGATGCCATACTTATCATTCATTCCCTCTGCACGACTTATGAATCTGATTGCAAATGATGGATCTCTTCCAACGCTATCTGGTAAATTTCTTGGTCTTTCCATAAGAGATGAATTATAGTGGACTTAAACTTCTATAACAACAGGGAGAACGAGAGGGCGTCGTTTTAATTTCTTAACTAAATATCTTTCAGAAATATTTCCAATAGTGCGCCTCATGTAATTCCAGTCGCTAATTTTTGTTTTCTTTGGTTTTACGTTAATACTTATTTCTCCTGATAAACCATTTATAAGTTCATTAACTTCTGCTCCAGAGAATCCACGCACGATAATATTTGGCTTATCTACTAAGGCGCCATAGGTGTCCACCTCTGCCAGAACTATAACTACTCCTTCTTTAGAAATCTTCTCTCTATCGCGCAGCACAAACGTATCAACTTCTTCTCCACTTACTTGGTCTACATAAACATTTTGAAGAGCAATTTTCTTTCCAAGTCTTGCATCAGTTTTACTAAAAATTACTTCCTGTCCATCATCTGGAAGTAAAACATCTTTTTCTAAAAATCCATTTTTAAGAGCTAATGCTTTATATGCTGTCATGTGCTTATATCCTCCTCCAATCGGTAGTACTTTTTTAGGACGAACCAAGCTCATCATTAAAGACAAATCTCCTTGAGGTCCATGACCTGAAACGTGAAGACTATGTTCGATATCTGAATATAAAACTCTTGCGCCTAATTTTGAAAGATCATCGATTAAAGAATTTACAGCGACTTCGTTTCCAGGAATTGCATCTGACGAGAAAGCAACAGTATCCTTTGAGTTAATCGATATATCTCTATGATCTCCTCTAGCAATCCTAGAAAGTGCTGAGTTTTCTTGACCCTGGCTACCTGCGACCACTAAAACTATTTGCTTGTTGTTATAATTCTTAGCATCTTTAAGCTCGATCTCCATGTTCTTATCAATCTTCATGTAACCAAGCTGAGTCGCTACATCTTTAGCCTTAAGAAGAGAACGACCTACAAAACAAATCTTTCTATTAAGCGCTCTTGCTGCATCAACCACTTGGTTAAGACGCGCTATGTTTGATGAATAAGTTGTAAGAATAAACTTACCCTCCGTATTTCTCATTTCATCAAATATTTTTGTGCCAATTCCTATCTCTGTTTCTGTGAATCCCTTTCTTTCAGATCCAAGACAGTCAGACATTAGGCACATTATTCCTTCATCTGCTTTTCTCACAATCTTTGCAAAGTCACTTTTCTTTCCGTCATATGGAGTCATATCGAATTTAAAATCTGAACCATGATAAATATTCCCAACAGGAGTTTTAATAAAAATGTTTGACGTATCTGGCACTGAATGTGTCACTCTGATAAACGATAACATGAAATTTCCAAGCAAAATATCCTTATCAAAATTTACACTTATCGCTTTTTTATTAATCCCAAACTCTTTTAACTTTTCGTTAATAAATCCAGCAGTTAAAGGCGTCGCATATATATTAAAATTTCCTTGAAGCTGAGGAAGAACATACGGAAGAGCACCTAAGTGATCTTCATGCCCGTGAGTAATTGCAATACCTACAATTTTCTTTTGTGGATTTTTAAGAAGGTATGAAATATCAGGAAGCATTAAATCAACACCTATCATGGTTTCATCAGCAAAACCAAGTCCACAGTCGACGATCAAAATTTGATCATTGTACTCGTAAACATGCATGTTTTTTGTGACTCCAGTCACTCCTCCAAGGGGAACGTATTTTAAAGTGTTATCCATTATTTATAAGTTAGTGTGGCAGAAATTGAGAAATGTTCTGCGAATTCAAAGTTATTATAACATTTTTCCCAACCTTACCTTCCACTATTAATCTTGCAACCTTTCTGCAAATCCCTTCAATTGTTCGCTCTAATGTTCTAATACCTGAATCATAACCTAGGGGTCTCACTATTATTGGCCAGACGTCATCCTCTATTTTTAATATTTTGGGAGGAAGACCTGACTGCTGGGAAATTTTAGGAAAAAGATAATTTTTACCAATCATGAATTTTTCTTCATCAGAATAAGAAGGCATTTGAACTAACTCAAGACGATCCAAAACAGCAGTAGCAATATTTGTTGTATTATTTACTGTTGCTATAAATAAAACCTCTGACAAATCTACCGGATAGTCTATGTAATGATCCGTGAAAGCATGATTTTGCTCAGGATCAAGAAGCTCAACTAAAACTCCCATTATGTCAGCTCGAGCAGCTTCTGTTACACGATCTAATTCATCGAGAAGTATTACACTATTTTTAGATTTTGCATGAATCATTTTTTTTATAATTTGCCCCGGTTCTGCATCTGAATAAAGGCGGGACTGTCCTCTCAAATCTCTGGCATCTCCCATTCCTCCAAGCGGAATTCTTTCAAAATTTCTTCCCATACTTTGTGCTATCGAATATGCAAGCGTAGTTTTTCCGGTTCCCACAAGACCCACCAAACAAAGTATTGGTGCGCGATTAGCTTTCTGCCCATTCTTGAGATTTAAAATTAAGGATGCAAGATATTCGAGAATTGTATTCTTTACGCCAGCGAGTCCGTAATGATTCTTATCCAACACTTGCTTTGCATAACCCAAATCTAAATTATCCTTAGTCTCAGCATTAAAGGGAATTTGAGAGATTATATTTAAATAATTTGAGACGCTCTCTAGATTAGAATAATTTCCAGCTTGCCTTAGTGAAATTTTTAAGATATCAATCATCCCTTTTGCTTTTTCTAAAAGCTCTGGGGGAAGATTCGAAGCCATTATCTTTTTTTCTAAAATTTGAAGTTGAGTATCAAATCCCAGGGCAGAGTTATCCATATATATATCTTATCAATTGAAAAAAATAAACGCTAGAAGCTGTACAAAAAATTAAAGTGAGGTTTAATAATGGGTTTTCTTGAACGGTCTTCGTCCGCCTGATCTTGGATTATTTCTTCTAAAATTCTC
>CAZMGC010000004.1:0-55725 GCA_964565795.1 uncultured Gammaproteobacteria bacterium | reverse complement strand
TCAAGTCGACCCGTTACGATATATTTATTAAGTTCATGCATCGTCCTAACCCCTTCCTTGATATTATTAATATCTTCTTTTTGGGCATTAAATTTCTCTCTATCAGCTGGGGTCGTAGCATTTTCAGATAATGACTGAAGCAGATTAGTCATCGCATCTATGTTAATTTGTCCATAAAATCCAAGGCTATAGTCACCAGTTTCTGACTGAAGAGGTCCACCAATTATCTTAAAAGCTAATCTTAAATAAGCTTCTTCATCTTCTACCAAAAGTTTAAGAGTGTGATCTTTAAGTCCTGTTTCTGAGACATTTATATTTCCAACAAATTCTCCCCTAACTACTCTACGCTGCTCTTTTAGTTGCGCTTCTAAGGCTACATTTCCAAGTGCCTGCGCTCTCTGTATTTCAGCTTCAAAATTAGCAGACTGCTGCCAAAATGTTTGCTCATCGCTCCCTCCTCCTCTCGCAAACTCATCTAAATGCGTTATATCCCTTATCCTTTCTTGAAATTCTCTGGCGGATAATGCATCCGCTCCCACAAGTCTTCCGCTTTCTCTAGCATTTGACCACTGCTTGAAGTATCCAATGAGAGACTCTGAATCTATACCATTTCCTCCCGCTGCTATTGAGGCATTTTGTAAATTTAATATCTGCTGTTTTATGCTATCCAGTTCCGGATGATTAAAGTTAATAGCGCCAAATGCTGCAATTGCGGCATTTCTTTCATTAAGATAGTTTCTGCCTGTACCGCCTGCAGGAGGCATTGCACCCATAGCTGTAAGACCTGATTCTATAATTTCGCGTCTTTCGTCTTTTTCTAATCCTGCTTCCTCAAGTATTCTTGCTTTTTCAGCTACCTGCTCTTGCTTAAGGTTATATACTCCGGCTTCTTTACCATCCGCCCCTTCTTCACCCAATCCCACATAGTGAGCTTTTAAAATTGCTAACTTTTGCTCTATCGTTAATTTTTTTCCGCCTAAGACCTTCTCTGCTTCAATTAGTCTATTTTTGTGAGCTAGTAATAGTTGAGTCTGTTCGCTTGGAGTTAATATTTCCTTATCTAAAAGCGCCTTTGCAACTTTTGGATCCATTTCGTTTTCCTCAGTTATATTTGAGTTCTGGATTACTTCTTTGGCGGTTATCTTGAGCAAGCCTTTAGAAGTCACATCCTCCGGAGCATAACCTTTTGCAATTGCGGCTTCAATAGATTTCTCGGTAATAGTCCCTTTTTTTGCCTCTCTTTTTGCCTTGTCCCACTTAACCCTCAATTCAGCTGACTCAGAAGCCTGGGTTCTTTCAAGCTCTCTTCTGGCATATTCTCTTAATAGCTCTGGAGTCAGTTGATCATTGATAAAAGCTTGAAGCACTTCGCTTGAGTTAGGCGTTGTTGTGGTCGTGGCAGAAGTACTTGATTCAGCCTGTGCAGGTTCCACGACTGTATTTTCCACCACTTTCGCAGTTGTTGTGTCAGTTGCCATAAAAATATTTTGTTCCATATTTAGTGTAGAATTAACACTTGCAACTGTCAATTCAACTCCTGGCTGTATTACTGTTTCCTGCATCATATGTTGTCAGTTTAAGACAGAAACTAATCCTGAGCTTGATATAAACCTTATAAAACATTTACAATTAGCTCACTGCCTATGGAACCTACACATTTCGAATCACTCTACCCCGCAGACGCACGAAAAGAAGAGATTGAAAAAATAATTTCTTATATAAAAAGTGGAAATTCTTGTCAGGTAATTTCTCTTCCCGGAGTTGGAAGGAGTAATGTTCTTAGGCTTCTCGCTTATAACACTAAAGCCCGCACGTTTCATTTGGGAATTGAGCAAACAAAGTTTCACTTTGTCATGCTAAATTTTTCAGAAATTAAAAAAAGACCTCTATCAGACTCAACAAAATACATGTTCCTTGAGCTAGTGGACTCCTTGGAAGATCGAAAAATGGAAGAAGAACATAAATTTTCCAAAAATATTCTTGATGAATCTCTAAAATCAAACGATGAGTTGGTTATTTTTCAGGGATTTAAAAAAACGATTGATTACTTATGTCTTCAAAAAGAACTCACTATAGTCTTGCTTTTTGATAAATTCGAGGAATATGTAGGCGTAGTTGAACCCATATTTTTTGATAATTTAAGAGTTCTTAGAGACAGGGTAAAATATAAATTTTCATGTGTTTTTCCCCTTAATCGCCCACTTGAGGAAACAATCGGACATGATGCGCTTTCTACTTTTTATGAATTTTTAGTTGGTAATCTAGTTTATTTAACACTTGGTAACGAAAAAATTAGAAATTTTAGACTTTCTTATCTTGAAAAACTAGCAGGAAAAACTTTTGATAAAAATATGCTAGATGAAGTAACCCAACTAACCGGAGGTCTTGGAAAACTCTGGTTAGTAAGCGTAAATGCATGCGTTCAGGAAAATATTAAAGAAAATATTTCTAATTTCTTACTTAACAATACGCAAACAAAGGCAGTCCTTTCTGAAATCTGGAGCTCCCTCTCCCCTTTTGAACAAAATCTAATAATAAACAACAGGGCAAATGAATCTTCTCATTTGGTAGCTGTAAATTTAATAAAAAATAATAAATTCTCGGTTCCACTTTTAGAAGAATATGCACAAAAAGAAAAACAAAACACAAAAGAAGAAATCAAATATGATGATTCTACAAATGAGATAAAAAAAGGAGATTTTTTAATTTCAGAAGGATTAACTTCTTCAGAATTTAAGTTGCTTAAATATCTTACCTTAAACCCCGAAAAGATTTTAGAAAGAGATGAAATAATTAACAAGGTTTGGGGAAATCAAGCCTCTACTGCTGGCGTTACTGAGCAAGCTTTAGACCAGTTAATATTCAGGCTCAGGAAAAAAATAGAACAAAACCCTAACTTACCAACACATATAATTACGATTAAAGGCCGGGGATTCAAATTCTCCAGATAACTTGCAATTATTTTTCTTTTTACCTACGATTAAAATATGAGAAGAGCTCTCCTTTTTTTCCTAATTTTATCTCAAGTATTTTCATCAGCTCTTTTCTTCCCCACTTCTTCATATGCAGCAGCAGATGAATGCGAACTCAGAGTCCCTCAGGATGGAGGAGATGACCATTGGACTCCTGCAAGCTCAAAATCTAGAAGCATATGGCTTACCCTTGAGTTCAAGCCAAAAGAAGCATTTGGAGCTAATGTGTCTGCTTACATAGCGCGTGAGGGGCAAGAACTTACGGCAATAAGACACAAAGGCACAAGTGAAATTGCAAAATTCGCTACTGACAAAACCACGGATCCTCGATTTGGATTAGTTTATCTTCAAAACTTACACGTATTTGGCGATAGTTATCTTACAGGAGCATCAGATCATAGTTGGATTCCAGGCAATTATAGATTAATAATTACCCCTCCAAATAGCACGAGCTCAGAACAATTATGCTCTGTATCCTTTAAGATTGCGCCTTATTGTGTTGTAGATTTAAATAACAATAATTCATACACTTGGCCTGAAAACAGAATTGGATTTAAACTCTCAGAGATTAATCCCTATCAATCCAACGTTAAACATAGCGTAACCCTTAAAAGCGATAAAGGATACAGCAAGAGAATTGAGCGAAACGCGAGTGTTTTGAAAAATACTGGGGTAGTTTGGGATGAAGACCTTGAACCTGGAAAATATTTTTTTGAAATCAAAAACGAGGAAGAAGGAGATATATTTGATAAAAAATCAAATTGTCACAGCAACTTCTTTAACATAGCCCTAAATGGTGGACGCGAATTGCTGCCTGGAGACACCGTAGAAACCTCAAATGCTTCTCTTTCCCAACCATGTAAAAATAGCGATTTAAACGCAGATGGAAGCGGATGTAGAAGAATATACACTGCGTTAGGCTATGTTTCTACCGATACATCTAGTTTCACAAGGTGGGTATTGGGCTTTATTCTAAGCATATCTGGAGGAATCGTAGTTTTAATTATCATTATCTCTGGGTATAAACTAATGACCTCGCAGGGAGACCCCGAAAAAGTAAAAAATGCCAAAGACCAACTTACTGCTGCCATAATTGGCCTATTGTTCATTATATTTTCTCTGGTTATACTTGAGCTGATAACTCGCGATATCCTGGGACTTCCAGGCTTTGGAGCATAATAATGGAAAAATTAGCATTTAAATTTCCTGGAGGAAATAGAATAGAGCCAGTTGCAGGCATGCCCGAAGGAGGCAACTCCACATTTCAAGAAATAATTAATTTCGGAATATCGATTGCTTTTATAATCGTGACGATGACTACCCTTATATTTCTTATCTGGGGCGGCATTTCTTACATTACCTCACAGGGCGATAAGGGAAAAGTTGAGGCCTCAAGAAAAAGGATAGTTTATTCTTTAATAGGATTGGTTATCGCTTTTATTTCCTATATGGTAATAAATACAATTGGAAAATTTTTTGGTGTGAATTTGTTTAATTCTTAAGAAAATACCCTCTTGACAAACTTTCAAAAACCTCATACGATCATGTTATAAATGAAAAAGATATCTGCCCTAACACTATCTGTAGCCTCCTATCTCACTTTAGTTCCTTCAGCATTTGCTGCTGCAGATTTTGGTATAGTAAGTCCTTGCGCTGAAGATACAGGATTAAATTTTTCAGCATTATGTAATATAGGCGCAGGTGGAGTCGGAGGATTAATCTCAAACATAATAACACTACTCTTTCTAGTTGCAATACTTTTAGCAATCGGATTTTTAGTATATGGCGGAATAAAATGGATATCATCCGGAGGAGATAAAGGAAAAGTCGAAGCTGCAAGAGGAACCATAGTAGCAGCCTTGGTTGGTCTAGTCTTAGTATTTTTGTCTTATTTCATAATCAATCTAGTAGCTCAGTTCTTTGGCCTTGGTGGATTATCAGACTTCCAAATTCCTGTACTTAGACCATAATCGTGAGTCTTGTATTTTAATTTACCCTTTGTTACTCTCATATTATGTGGCAAGCTCTAACAGGTAACGCATGTACAATCTCTAATCCTGAAGGAGCTGTTGTTACGCTTAATTGCCTCCCTATTCTAGTTGGAAATATTATCTTCTGGCTTTTACTTTTAGCTGGTGTGACAGCTCTTTTGTTAATTATATATAGTGGGCTTAAATTCGTTACCTCTGGTGGAGATGCTAAAAAGGCTGAAGGGGCCCGAAGAACCCTCACCTTTGCAATTGCAGGATTATTCTTAGTATTATTTTCATTCGCGATTGTCAGGGTGCTCGGCGAAATTACTGGAGTAAAGAAAAATTGTATAAATAGATTCGGCTTCACGCAGTGTGTTCCTGACGACATATCTCATCCATGTGGAGACTTTCACCCTAATGGATTTTGCTCAGGTGATCAAAGCTGTGTTAGGGTTGGTGGCCCGGATGAATTTGCCTGTAAAACAGTCTGTAGCAATGCACACAGAAATGGCTACTGTTATGGAACAATGAAGTGCACACGTATAGAAGCAAATTTCTACAGCTGCCGACCACGCAATTAACTGTTTTCACAATTGGCTTCAAAATTCTCCAAAACTGATATATTTCGATAGCCTTGAATCGCTTTTTTTCACGTTATATTCTATTTACTAGCAAATAGGTACTAGATACTAGTATTTATTTTTGTTTGCTGCCTATGGAAAACCATCCTATACCGCAAGACATTACAGGTTTTCAGTTCAAGCTTATCGGTAATATGACTGTTAAGCAGTTCGCCTACCTTGCGGGAGGAACTGTTCTCGCCTGGTTTTGTTTTTTCATACTCCCACTTTTTATAGTAATAAGACTCCCATTAGCTATAATTTTCCTTGCTGCAGGAATTGGCTTAGCTTTTGTGCCCATTGACGGTCGTCCAATGGATGTAATGATTGTTAACCTGATTAAAGCTATGTTTGCTCCAACTCAATATATTTATAAAAAATCAGGCGGCAATCTTAATTCTAGACCGGCGCAAGCATCTCACCCAGTAGAAGCACAAAATATAATACTGAGCAATAATCCACCTCCAGCGCTTACTCAAACACCTCAGGCACCAATTCAAGGCCCAATTCAGATCACTCAAGCGCCTCAGCCAAAACCTGAGTCACAACTTGAATCAAGTATGCCTATACCACAAACACTTCCTATCCAAATACCTATAGATCAACCTGGGAAAGTGATTGAGCTTCCTGACAATTCCGCGCCACCTGTTATATCTGGAAACCTAGATGATCTAATTAACACTAAGGCTGAGGAAGCAGAAGAAAAAATGGAAGAAAACGAAAAGAAACTTGAAGAAGAAGTGTCGACTCTTCAAAAAGAACTTGAAGAAGCAAAGGCTGTTGAGAATACTGAGACAAACTTAACAAATGCAAGCACAGCTCATCAAAAAGCACAGGAATTAGAAAAAGCGCTCATTGAGGCTACGAGACAAAGAGAGGAGCTGGAAAAAGAATTACTGGCGCTTAAGTCAAAGCTCGAAAATCAAGCTCAACCTAAATTTAATCCAGCAACTCTTAACCCTTTACCCCAAACCCAGCGGGTTAGAAAAGTCCCACCTGGAATGGAGAAAAGCATTGGCCTACCAACTGCGCCTCAAGACCCAAATCTAATAACAGGTATCGTAAAAGATCCTAGGGGAAATCCCTTGCCAAATATCTTGGTTGAAGTTAAAGATCCCGAAGATAATCCCGTAAGAGCCTTTAAGACAAATGGTCTCGGACAGTTTGCGGCAGCCACCTCCCTAGCGAACGGCAAATATATTATTTCTTTTGAAGATCCAAAAGGACAGAATAAGTTTGATACGGTAGAAATTGAGGCTACTGGAACGCCAATTATGCCTTTAGAAATTTTCTCGGTGGACCCTCGCGAGGAATTAAGAAGGGAGCTTTTTAATTAATGAAAAATTCTGCCCAAAAAATTACAGCAACCACTCAAAAATTTATAGAAATTGAGGACATCGTCGATAACTTAGTGCTCCTCTCAGGAGGGAAAGCATGCCTAATCATGGAAGTATTAGCAACTAACTTTGCATTGCAATCAAAAGAGGAACAACAAGTAAAAATCCTTTCCTACGCCTCCCTTCTAAATTCTCTATCTTTTCCAATTCAAATAGTAATTTTGAGTAGAAAGCTTGATATTAGCTCATACGTAAAACTCCTTGAAGCCCAGGCTGCAAAAGCTGGAAATCCCAATTTAGCTTCACAAATAACAATGTATAAAGATTTTGTGGCGCAATTAGTGCACGATAAATCAGTTTTAGATAAAAAGTTTTATCTTGCGATTTCATTTTCCTTCCTAGAAAGAGGAGCAAGCGGAGTTGCTAATGCAAAAAACAAACACGCAATGATAATTGACGCAAAAAATCTTCTTATGTCAAAAGCTCAATCTATTATTCAAGAGCTTGTCAGAGCGGGATTAAAATCTAAAATTCTTGAAAAAAATGAACTGATTAAATTATTCTATGAAATTTACAATTCTGACAGTGGAGCACACATTTCCCAAAGTTCAAACGACATAATAGTTAAAAGCAAGGCTAATGCTGGAGGAAACCATGAAACTATTTAATAAAAACAAATCTACCCAAAGCTCAATTAACCCTGTACCAGGAGCAGGCACGCATCCAGCAAATGAAGGAATAAAAAGAATTGAAAGAGGCATGAATTCTGTTACGGATATTATCGCTCCTCCATCAATTGAAGTGGATTTTGGACATATTAGGGTTGGGGAAAAGTTCTATAAAACCTTCTTTGTGGTCGGATATCCGAGATTCGTTTCTCCAAATTGGCTAGAGCCATTAATCGACTTTGATCATTCGTTAAACATCTCAATGTTTGCATATCCCACCTCTTCCCCGGATGCGCTTGAAGACCTAAGAAGAAAAATTGGAGAAATGGAAGCCACCCTAATGGAACAGCAAGAAAACAACAAAGTCCTTGATCCATCAGTTCAAGCTGCGTTAGAAGATGCGCTAGCGGTGCAAGAGGAGCTTGCAAAAGGCATTGAAAGATTCTTTCAATTTAGTCTTTATGTAACTTTAGTATCAGAAGACAAGCATGAGCTTGACGAAGCCTCCAAGAGGTTAAAAACTCTTCTGGCTTCAATTCTTGTTATCGCAAAACCAGCTACGCTTCAAATGGAAGATGGATTTAAATCCACAATCCCGCTTGCCGATGATCAATTATTCTTGCCAAGAAATATGGACACCACTTCCCTAGCCTCAACGTTTCCATTTACTTCGGCTACGTTAACGCAAGACAAAGGAGTCATGTATGGAATCAATCAACTAAACGGATCTCTAATTATTTTTGACAGATACTCGCTTGAAAATGGAAATGAAGTAGTTTTTGGAAAATCTGGATCAGGAAAATCGTATCTAATTAAACTTGAGGTTATGAGGCAATTTATGTTTGGAACTGAAGTAATAGTAATCGACCCTGAGGGGGAATACGGAATCCTAACAAGAACTATGGGAGGAGAATACGTAGAGTTTACGCCAGCTTCACCAGTAAAAATTAATCCATTTGATTTATCAGGAAGATATGAAGAAGGGGAAAATGAACTAGGATTAAAAATTCTTTCGCTCCATGCACTTCTTAGAATAGTCATGGGAGACCTTGACGCGTCTCATGACGCAATATTGGATAGAGCACTAGTCGAAACCTATCGACAAAAAGGAATTACCGCAGATCCAACCACACAGACCAAGGAACCACCCCTTATGGAAGATCTCTATAAGGTGCTGAATGGCAACGAGGACCCTATTTCAAAAGACTTAGCATTAAGGCTGGAAAAGTTTATTAAAGGAAGCATGGCGGGAATCTTTAATCAACAATCAAATTTTGATATTAAAAATCCATTGACTGCATTTTCAACTCAAGGACTTGAAGACCAGCTCCGCCCAGTTGCGATGCAAATAATCCTTGATTTCATTTGGACAAGGGTAAGAAAAGATCTAAAAAAACGTCTTTTGGTGCTTGACGAAGCTTGGTATCTAATGAAATATCAAGATTCTGCCTCATTTATTCATGGTGTAGCAAAAAGAGCAAGGAAGTATTATCTGGCACTTACCACAGCCACGCAGGATGTTCAGGATTTTCTTTCAACTGACTATGGAAAAGCAATTCTCTCTAATTCTTCTATTCAGATGCTATTGAAACAAAGCCCTACGGAAATAGATTTAGTCTCAGAAATTTTTTATCTTTCAGAGCAGGAGAAACAACTGCTTCTGTCAGCAAATGTGGGAGAAGGATTGTTTTTTGCAGGCCAAAGCCATGTATCCATGAAAGTTCTTTCGGCTCCATTTGAGCATAACCTAATAACCTCAAATCCGGAAGAGCTATTAAAAAAAGCGCAAGAACAGCAAATAATGAACGATACGTCTTTGGGGAATGCAGCACCAAACCCTATCCTACAAACGCAAGATCCTACACCAAGCTCTCCCCCTCCCCCACCCCAAATCGTACCGGGATTTTCTGATTTTGATAAAACCACTTAAATATGGCAGATAATGAATCCAAATTAAGCCTAGAAAATGCAAGAAGAGTCGCCTCCTTACTTCGCCCTCTTTCGCCCCAAGCTAAAAATGATCTTCTAGTTGCCAAAAGGCAAAACGATTTTGCCTCGTTTCAAAAAGTCGCTTTTGAAAATAGGCTCGACGCCTCATCTGTCTGGACGGGCATTGACGACCTTTGGCAACAATCAGCACAGGGTATCGATATTCCGTTAGACGACTCCGGACAAAACGAATCACAGAGAACAGGTGAGGGAAGGGCTGGAATTGCTGGAGCTATTGCCGGTGGAATTTTACTCAGAAGAGAGGGATCTTATGAAAACTTTCAGAAAGATGCCAATGAATATGCTGAGTTTGCAAGAAAAACATGGGAGAAAGAAGAGGAGAAAATACTTAAGGATCCTAAGTATAAAGTCCCCGCGGGAAGAGCAATAGACGCTCAAGAAGCATATGACAGAGCCCATAGACAATACCACGAAATGCTCGCAAGCACAGATCAAGTCAAGGCAAAAAAATGGCTTGAGAAAAATCCAAGCAATACATCGCTTGCTTTAGCTATTAACAAAGCTTCTGTGGTAAGCAAAAAGTTAACATACGAGGAGCTTAAGAAAATTCAAGCAAATCACTCAGCAACTATTCAAGCTGAATGGAACGGAAGAGATCCTTCTAAGCGCTCTAGGGACAGAGCCCATATGCTTACGCAAGCCAACGAAGAATTATACGATCATTTTGCATTTAGTTCGCCAGAAACAGTTAGGAAATGGGCCAATGAATATAATGATCCCGAGCTTTATGCAGCGCTAGAAAGAAAAAGACAAAGGGATGAAGCACAAGCAGTTGCCGATCAAGGAAGAGTTTCAAAATGGCTAGGAAGAAATCCTGCAGCAAAATTCGCTCCAGGACCCGAGGCAATACCTGTTCAAACAACTCCAATTGTTACTCCACTCCCAGTGCTTAATCCTGCATTCAAAATCGACCCAGAAAAACTAGCAGCCAATCAACACGCAAAAAATGAACCTGACGAGAGCGAAAAGAAAAATGAAGACGACGGGAATAGCCAGACCGGTTCACCTACAAAGAAACGTGGCGTAAGAAGTAGGCTTAGCTACTACAGCCCTTCGCAGATAAGAAAAAGGGCAATTACAAGAGTAAAAAACAGAATCATTAATTCCAAGCTAGGTCAGAAGTTTAAAAATTCTCGCATTGGAAAACTAGGTTCAAGACTTAACCATCTTAAAGGTAAAACCTCTAGGGCAACACGAAGAATCAAGAATCTTCTCAATCCATTAAATTATTTATTAAACCTTTTAAAAAGAAGCATAATCGGATCCTTGGTTAACGCAGCAGCGGCAGCAGTTACCACCATCCTAAGCACCGTGGTTTCAGTTACTGTAGGTACTGTTACTGCAGTCGTAGGCGTTTTTTCTGCAGCTGTAGGAGCTGTAATGGGATCAATTGGGCTCCCGTTGGTAATTATCATTGTCCTTGTTGCCTTATTGTTCATTGTATTTGCATTTAGTACATCATGTATCGTGTTTTGCGATCAGGAAACAAGACAATTTGTAGACAGTCCATATCCTGGAATATCTTATTCCATTGTTGCGCCTGAAACCCTGCCGAACGGAACAAACCTAAACTACTCAATTGTCGTAATGGTAGACACTGCAATTGCTCAGGACTCACCAAATGATCTTTCGGCTGTAGCAAATATTCCACCAGGAACAACTTTTGTTTCTGCAACAGGAACATATAGCCTTTCTGATCCAGGAAAGATTAGCTGGAAGCTTTATCCTGAAAATTCTAGCACAGCAAATGAAGGGAAAATAATTCTTACATTTGCATTCAACTTAACAGTACGCCCACAAAACGACATTGTAGTTGAAAACTTACTTACGATTGAAGGAGCATCAGGCGGAGCTCCCCCAGCTTCCGGACTAGCTCCTAACGACAACTATTGTAACGGAAAATACACATATGTTCTAAGCAACAAACTTCTTGCTAAAAACTTTGGAGACCCAGACTGTACGCTTGATACAATGCAAAAAAGAAACGATTTATATGATTTACTAAAGCAAAAAGATCCCCAATGGGCAGACTTCTGGTTTAACGTAATTATACCTGGGGAAAGCGGATATAGGCCTAACGCCTGGGGATGCGGGACCTGGAATGCGTCAGAAAAACAATGCAATCCTCCTTTTGCTCCACGAGGAGCATGGGGACTATTCCAAATGGGCAGCAGCAGACCTCCTGGCGAACTTAAAGCCAGGGGCGGAACAAGGGGAGATGTTACCTGGAAAGAGCAAGTAAATAACGCTATAAACCATAATAAATTTATTGATAGCATTGGATTAAGATTTAGATATTGGCAAGTTGCGATAGAATGGTGTAGAGACGGAAACATGAGCAAGCCCCAGTGTAGGGACATGTAAAATGGTTAAGCTAAATAGCATGAAAAAAAATTACTTTCTTTTTATTATTGCGGCATTTTGCCTAGTTGGCTTTTTGACGCTAGTTTTTATAGTTTTATTTAGGTCCCCTACTATCTTACAGAAAAACACATTAAAACCCTCTATTGAACCTAACCATTCAAGCGAATCAACGCTTAAATTTAAAAGTGGAACTCAAGGCAAGCTTTATGAGAAGTTAACCGGTAAAAGGGTACTTTCCGATAGCGATAGGCTAATTAGGTCTCAGATTATCTCAGAAATTGGAAGCAAATCCGGAACGCTTTATTTAAGCTCAAACATACTTCTTGGGTATCTCTCAAGTCCAGATTACTTTCAAGCCGAAATTAAAACAACAAATGATGAAATCGCTAAAACCGAGGCCGTAAACTGGTTTTTATCTAAAGGAATAAGTCGAAGTGGAATTTGTGACTTACCAATAATGTTTATATTGGATGAAAATGTTTTTAGATATTTTATTGAATCAAAAAAAGAATTTAATCCGCTTGCACCAGGCTGTTAACCTGTTGCAAGTTAACAAAAGTTTGATTACGCTAAATATATGATAAGGACTTTTAGACTATTTATCTTCCCCTTGATCTTCTTCTTATTTTCAACAGTTTTACTGAACCTCAATGCTCAAAATGCGAGCGCAGGTGCGATAGGAGAAAAGTGTTATGCGTGTGAAAAAGCTGATGGTTATAATGCATTTCTTCTTAATGAAGACTCGATAAATGTAGCACGATGTTATTATTTGCCTAAAGGAGTAACTGGAGATCCAAAAACAGCTAGCAAGTTTAACGACGCTCCTCTGTCGGGCGACAATGGAACATGTCCGAGCGGAAATACTTGTAGCGCAAATGTCTATGAAGGTTGCATACCAGAAGGCAGTGGACCAGATAGTCAGTGCGAAATAAGCGGCTTTGAGCAGCCATGCTCATTTAGCTCTTCTTGTAGAAGAAATAATTCATGCACCAAAAATTATTGCGTTGAATATAGAAACGGAATTCCTTTTGAAGTAACCAATGATTATTCACTAAAAACTGGAAGAAAGGGTGTTTGCGAGCAGCTTAATACCCCACCCCAAGTTGTTTCTGCATCCGGAAACGGATATTACGCTAAGGACAACGCAACCACTATCGTAGGTGCTGGAACAAGCATAGCAGGCTCTGTTCCTCTTCCACCAAAACCCACAAAAGAAGTCTTTCTCGAATACTTCGAGGTTTATAAATGCACGAATTCAAGTCTTGCATCACTTCTAGATTGCTCTAAAGCAAGCGATAATTCCGCTGAAACTAATTTTGCTTATGACATTTACTCTGATCCATTAAGAGCTCCTAAATACAGAAAGTTACTTAACATAGATGCTTTTGGGAAAATAAGAGTTTACCTAAAACCTCCTGGAGATGGAAATCCGAACAGTGTTTGTGATTTTAGCGGCGGAGGCAATTATGACAATATAACGATTCGCCTTTCGGGATATATGCAGCCAGCTTGCTCAAAAGATGACATGAAGTGGAGCATGGTCCATGAATCAGCTCACATAATTCAACGAAGAAACCAATCATTCTTCCGATCTTTTAACGTTGAGCAGTTGGCTCAAAAGGACGGACAGTCAAATGGCGCTGATGACTGCTACGACACTGGCGTGGATGGCCCCTACATTCAAACTTATCGATACAGAGCCCCTGCTGGGGACTGTGTGGGCCTCGATTGCGGAGGTGGATCTAAGGCAGAAAGTTTTGGTGAAGCAATTGGGATGAACGTTGTTTGCAATCCAAATAAAAGATGCGAAAAAGCAACTGACCTTGCAGCTCAACCAATCACTAATTATCCAAAGAAATGCGCAAATACATATGATTGGGTGCGGGACAATGTATTTGGCGGAATTGATTTTTTTGGACTCGGTGGATCATCAGATGAATCAGGATTTCAGTTTTATTGCCAGGGGGATCCAAGATGGGATAAAGGCAAACCATTAGCCCAGTGCACTTTAAACGAAAATGGATGTGTACCAACTGCCACTGCCATGATCTTAACTACATTAGGTAAAAACCTAACCCCTCCTCAAGTTGTTGACTCATGGCTTAAATTTGGTATTCCCCAAAGCAAATCTGGCTGTAGCGACGGAACCAAGCTTACGGACATAATTGAATCGGACTGGTTTGATGCTCAAGGATTTAAAACCTCTCCTAATCTAACTACAAATGGAAGACTAAACATGGAAGCAGCTGCTGAATATATAAATGGGTCAAAAGAATGGTTTATAATTGCCGGTGTCGAAGAGTTTCCATGCGTAACAGGAGAGACACGATGCGGTGCTGGTCACACTACAAGTAAACACGAATTTGTGATCACTGATGTTGATCCTGCTAAAAACACAATTACCATTAGGGATCCCATGGGTTGCACTTTTGGCGGTAAAGAAACAAGATATGACAGGACAAGAAATCCAAATTTTGGAGGAGACTATTTCCATGCGTATGCAGTTAGAAAAAAATGATTGAAAAAATATTTAACGAATTTGCAAATTTTAAGTCTTATCCCAATAGGAATAAAATAATATTTTTTCTTATAAGCTCTGTTGTGTTTTTTATTGTGTTTCTATGGTTTATTTATATTCTCCTCAGAAACGACTTGACAAGTAAGAGCAATACTGTGCCTAATGACGGCCCTGGAGATAAATATAATGAGAGTGTTGAAAAACAAATAAAGGAAAACGAACCAGTTGAAAGAGCAAGCTATAAGGTGACAGAGTTCATACAAACTCTTCCTTATACAGGAAGCCTTATCAATCTAACCTACAGCTTTGATACAGGTGAATTTAAGCTTACCTACAAAACAAAAGATTTCGAAGAAGCGAAAGCGGAATTTATAAATTTATTAACTGAAAATGGAATTACCGAAAAACAAATTGAAAGAGATCTTATTGAGGTCTACGAAGAAAATTAGTCTGTAATCCTAATAGGCATTATTAGGTGGAGGAAAGAATTATCCCCTACCACTTTAAACACGCCGGGATTTAAAGGCCCAGTCATCTCAAAGGACACTTCTTCCCCGTCAATTGCAGAAAATAATTCAAGTAAATACCTGGCATTAAAGGCGATCTCATTCTCCTCTCCTGTTGTTTTTGCCTCTACTTCTACCTCATTCTCCCCTACAGAAGATGCACTTGCAGAAAATGTTACTTTTCCAGTTCCAATATTAATTTTTACAATATTAGCGGATTCTCTTGCAAAAACTGAACATGCTCTAATTGCGGATTGAGCTTGATTCTTATCAAAAGTGGCTTTTGTAGTAGATTCGTCAGGAATTATCTTCTGATAATCTGGGTATTCTGCCTCAATCAATCTCCCAATAATGGTAGCGTCTCCGCATTCAAATAGCACCTGGTTGCCTTCTTTTGCAACATAAAGACTAATTGATTCATCCTCGCTCTTTAACCCAGCTAGCTCTTTAATTACTCTTGATGGCACTAAAAGATCCATACCCTCCCCCACTTTAAGCTTTTCAGATAATCCTTGTTTAAGCGATAATCTATAGCCATCTGTTGCTACCACAACCACTTCTCCGTTTGAGTTCTTTCTTATTAACACTCCTGACAATGCTGGTCTACCCATGTCGCCCGCTGTAGCAAACGCGATTTTTTGTATTTCTTTTTCTAATTCTTCTTTTTTAAATTCAGCCTGTTTCTCGCCTTTTGTTTCATAAAGCTTAGGAAATTCTTGAGCAAGAAGCGTTGGGAAAGATGTCTTTAACTTATCTGCTTGTAGCATTAATACATTTTCTTTTAATTCAAGCGTTAATTTCTCTTGATCAATATTTGAAACAAGATCTACGAATGTTTTAGCTGAGATACTTACCTCCCCTTCTTCCTCAACCTTAGCTGGAATTTTAGTAATAATTCCAATCTCCAGGTCCGTAGCAGAAATATATAAGTTTCCATCCTTAGCACCTAATAGGAAATTTAATAATATTGGCAACTGGCTTTTAGATGATATTGCATGGTTTGCAAAAGAAATACCATTTTTTAAATTAGAAGATAAAACTGTAATTTTAAACATATATATAAATTTGTAGTTGTAGTAGGTTACCAGGAAAAGTGTAAAAAAGCAACGATTCGTGCCTAGAAAAATGTGGAAAACATGTAGATAACTGGTGTGGATTTCTGGTTGATAAGTTTACGATAAACATTCTGTGTATAAATCTAGCTAGTTTTCAACATTTGCCTTTTGGCTTAACTCTTTTATTCCAAGCGACTCTTCGGTGAGCTTATGAGCTGCAATTAGATTCTCTATTTTTTCGACGCCGTGCATAATGGTTGTATGGTCTCTTCCCCCCAGCAAGTTACCAATTTCAGAAAATGTAAGCCCGCTCTCTTTCTTCAGCACATACATGCATGCCTGACGAGCTCTCACTAGTTTAGCGTCTCTTTTGCTTCCCTTAAGCTGCGTGGGTTTAATTTGATAAAACTCACATATACTTTTTACGACATCCTCTGGTCTTAATTCTTTTCGAAGATCATCGTTTGATTTTAATGCTTTTTCCGCAAGGCCGGGACTTGCGTCGCTGTTTTCGTTGGAGGCCTCAGTCATAACTCTTAAGAGAAGCCCTTCTAGTTCCCTTGTGTCTTCTGTTTTCTGCGCTATTATTTTGGCGGTTTCAATGTCAAGGTCAAAGTTAAATTTCTTAGCCTTAGTTAAAAGAATTGCACATCGTAGTTCATAGTCTGGGGAGTCTATGTCCACAGTTAGTCCCCCGGAGAATCTAGAAACAAGTCTTTTCTCCACCTTTCGGAGTTCCGCAGGAGGCCTATCTGAGGTAAGTATGATTTGAGATGAGTTATCCACAAGAATATTAAAGGTGTGGAAAAGCTCCTCCTGAACTCTTTCTTTTCCTGCGATGAATTGGATATCGTCAATCATGAGTAGATCTAGGTTTCTGAATTTACGCTTCATGGAAGCCGTGTTGTTGGTTCTAATCCCTTCCACTACTTCGTTTGTGAATTCCTCACTTGTTATGTAAAGAATTTTTTTGTTTGGATCTTTTCCGTAAAGCTCATTTGCAACAGCCTGCATCAAGTGAGTCTTCCCTACCCCAACTGGCCCATAAATAAAAAGCGGATTATAGGCAGTTCCAATTTTCTCAGCTACTGTTGTTGCGGAGACGAATGCTAGCTGATTGGTTCCTGAGACTGCAAAGTTCTGAAAGGTAAAGTCAGCTCTTACTCTGGGAAGATGTCCCACTGAGGCTTTTGGTGTAGATACGCTTGAAAAAAGTGGTCCAGTCTCCTGATTGTCTTTCAATGCAGGCGTTTTTGGTACAAAAATTAATTTTGTATCTGAGCCCACATGCTTATCTACGGTTTTTTTAATGACATCATAGAACCTCTTGTTCAGGAGATCTATTATCATAGTAGATGGGGCTGAAATCGTGGCGACATTCTCTTCAAGAGAGATTAGCGAAGTGTTTTTAAAAAGTGTTAAATAATTTGCGCTAGAAATTTCAGTTTGAATTTCAGCCAAGATCTTTTTCCAAAGTTCAATTGTGGATAACATAGGTAAATATGAAGTTTAGAGAGAGTCTCCTCCACTGTCAATATTGCGAAAGTGGATAAAACCCCATCTTTTTTTACCACTTTTAAAGAATTTACTATTTTGATATACTTTATGCTTATAAATGGAAAAATTTAGAAAGTTAAAAAAACTAAAAAGAGCAAGAAAACATGGTTTCTTAAAGAGATCCGCAACAAATGGTGGGCAAAAGGTTTTAAGAAGAAGACGAGCAACTGGTAGAAAAAAGCTTACTGTTTAATGCTTAAAAAAGAATACAGACTGACCTCTGGTTCATTAAGTAATTCAAAAAACTTTAATTCACCGTTGTTTGGTCTTAAGCTTAGAACAAACTCTCTTGGTAAGAATAGATTTGCATTTATAATTTCAAAGAAAATTGATCAAAGAGCCAGTGTTCGAAACGCCCTTAGGAGAAAAGTCCGTTCGTGTATAGAGGAAATATTTGAAAATATAAAGCCAGGAAATGATTTTGTTTTCTATCCAACGAAAGCTGCAATTGACAGGGAAAGAGACGAAATTTTAAAAGAAGCAAAAAGAATTCTTAAAGAAAACGATTTGTTAAAATGATAAAAAAAGCCACAATAACTTTAATAGATATATATCAAATATTTATTTCGACAATTCTTAAAAGTATTTTAGGTACAAATAGATTTTGCAGATTTGATGAAACATGTTCTCAATACACAAAAAGAGCTATAATGGAAAATGGAATAATGAAAGGAGTGGGATTAGGCTTAGTAAGGCTTTTAAAATGCCAGCCATTTTATAATCCCTCAAAAATAAATGGAACTGTTTAATATAGCTATCGTAAATCCAATAATTAATGTTTTAGTTGCTATTTATCATGGTCTTAGCTCTGTTGGTCTCCCCTACCCCTTAGGATTTTCGATTATCGCATTAACAATTGTAATAAGAATTGTTTTATATCCTTTAATTTCTGCACAGCTTAGAGCAAGTAAAAAAATGCAGGATCTTGCGCCTCACATCTCAAATCTTAAAAACAAACACAAGGGCGACAAGAAAAGACTTCAGGAGGAAACGATGAAGCTTTATAAGGAGCATGGTGTAAATCCTGCTGCAGGATGCCTCCCTACTCTTATACAGCTTCCCGTGATTTTTGGCTTGTATAACGTTTTAAACAATGTTGTTCATAAAAGCTCAGCAGATCTTTTAAGTTTCATAAACGGAGTAGTGATTGATCCGCTAAAGTTAAATCAAGCCTGGGAAACTACTTTCTTTTCAATTCCATTAGGCCAAAGTCCATCTCAGCTTTTATCTTCAGCTCCCATTATTGCAATTGGAATCCCTTTAATTACTGGTCTTCTTCAGTTTTTTCAAACCAAAATGCTTTTTTCTTCAAAGCCAACTAAGCCAGGAGAAAAGAAAAAAAATGATGATTTTGCATCTGTATTCCAAGCCCAATCAACTTATATATTTCCAATAATGATTGCGTTCTTTTCCTTCACTCTTCCTGTCGGTCTATCTCTATACTGGAATACCTTCTCGATTTTTGGTATCATACAGCAATATAAAATCGTAGGCTTAGGAGGCCTTGAAGATTTATGGCAGAAAACAAAGAAATTGCGAAAAAGCTAATACAAGAACTTTTTGACAACCTTGGAGTTAAGGATTCTTTTGATCTAAATGAAAGCGAGGAATCAATCGATATAGTGATTAACTCTGAAGATCCAGGTCTTATCATTGGCCATCATGGCGATACACTTGATTCAATTCAGTTGGTGCTTTCCCTAATGCTTGCTAAAAAGCTTGGAGAATTTAAAAGAGTTTCAGTAGAAGTTGGAGATTATAAAAAGAATAGATCTGATTATTTAAAGAACTTGGCAGCTCAAACAAAAGAAAGAGCTCTTTCAGAAGGGCAAGAAATTTTTCTACCAAACTTAAAATCTTGGGAAAGACGTGAAGTTCACATGTATCTCTCAGAAGATCCTGATGTGATCTCTGAGTCAGTTGGTGAAGGAAAAGATAGAACCCTGGTAGTAAAACCTAAATAGTCCACTCCCCTATTTTGCTCTCCTAGAATCTGTTAAAATAGCTTTTGAAGTCCAATACTTTTATAATAGTGAAACGCTTGATTTTATAGTGTTGGTTTCAGAAAAAATTATTAGAATAGCTTGTTTTTACAATCAAATTCAAAAAAATTTTTTCAGAATGGGAAGTTAAAATGAGAGATGTTTTAGCCATAAAAATTTTTACAGACGGAGGCTCGAGGGGAAATCCAGGCCCCGCTGCTACGGGAACTCATATTGAGGATCAGGATGGAAAAGTGTTGGCAGAGATTGGAAAGACAATTGGGACTACAACAAATAATGTTGCAGAGTATAAGGCCATAATTGAAGGTTTGTCTTGGATAATTTCAAATCTAGAAAGTTTGCCAAATTTAAAAAGAATTGACTTCTCGATGGATTCCAATTTGGCAGCTATGCAGCTGAATGGTTTATATAGAATAAAAAATCCAGGATTACGAGAGCTGCTTTTTGAAGCAAGAGAAAAAGAATCTCAAATCAAGCTGCCAATTACCTACAAGCATATTCCAAGAGAGCAAAATAAAAAAGCTGATAGGCTTGTTAACATCGCGCTTGATAATGCCAGTTAACTTCACTAAAATTTAAATACTCGATGAAAGCGCCTGTCCAACAAATACACGAAGTATCTTCAAGTACTCCTCCAATATTAATAGTAGATAAAATAGGATTAATTGGAGAAGAGCTTGCTAAGGAATTTTCCCAGGATTATCTTGTTGTTCTGGTGTCTCCTAGGAAATTTTCAAAGACAAATGGGAGGGTTGTCCACATCCCTTTTAAAAGAAGAATTCCACAGGTGCCCAATAATAGATACTCGAAAATATTTGTAGTTGATGACGGGCAAAAGATTACAAGAAAGTCTGCATTTTCTTTTATTGAAAAGGCTAGAGAGGTAAATGCGCCT
Organism: uncultured Gammaproteobacteria bacterium; assembly: GCA_964565795.1. Lineage (GTDB taxonomy): Bacteria > Patescibacteriota > Microgenomatia > Levybacterales > UBA12049 > 2-01-FULL-39-10-A. Next base: position 35,247 of record CAZMGC010000004.1, on the reverse strand, counting down.
CTTTATTTTATTGGAAGTGTTAGAAATACTGATGTAAAATACGCAGATGAGATTGCAGGTTCTTATGCAAAATCTCAAGTCTTAATCTTCGGAGATTTATTTGATAAAAATATTTTTTTTGACAGATCAGCATCAATTAGCAAGTTTTCCTTACAAGCGAGAAAAAATGAAAGAATAATTGTGGAAGGGGATGGATTAATGCTAAGTTATCCCATTACATTTAAAGATACAATTAAATTAATAATTAAAGCCTCGTATTTAAATATTTCCCAGAAAACTATTCTTCTTTTTAGCCCACATCCCATAACGGATATTTCACTGGCATCAAAATTTAAAAAAATAAACCCTGATATTAAAATTGATTTTATAAATCAAAAAGAAAAAGTGACTTTTACATCCCTAAGAATTCACAATATGCGTTAAGTAAGTATAGTCTTGACGAAAAAATTAAAGAGCTTGAAATTGAAGACAAAGAGAATAGGGAAGTGAGAGTGGTAGAAAAAAAACAAAAAAACAAAAAAGTTTTAAAACCTATCTTAGCCCTTTTACTGTTAATTTTATTTATATTGCTTTTACCGTTAATAACAACTGGTGTCTACATTTTGCTAGGGGAGAGAGAAATAAAAAATGCTTTTGAATCTGCTGAAGATGGAAATTTTGAAAAGGCTGAAAAGCAAATTAGAAACTCAAATACTTTATTTACTACGGCATTAAAAACAGCGCAGCCTTTAATTTTTGAAGGAGAATATTTAGGCATGAAAAAATCTGCTGAGAATATAAAAAAGAAAGCAGAATCGGGTAAAACTATTTCTCAAGCAGGTTTAAGTATTTTAGATGGCGGAAAAATACTAGGGCAAATTTACAATGATGAAAGCAAGGATCCAAAAAGTGATTTTCTGGAAGCGTCGAATTCTTTCAAAAATGCGATAACTTTGATTCAAAGAGCAAAAGCTGAAGGGAATTTGCCTAAAGATATGGAAGAAGACTACGACAATATGCAGCCATTTATCGATCTATTTTCAAATTCTTCAGATGTTCTTCCCGAGGTGTTGGGTTTTGAATCTCAAAAAAAATATTTAATTTTATTCCAAGACAATACAGAACTAAGACCTGGTGGGGGAGTGGTTGAGGTTTTTGCAACCATGGAAATAAAAAATGCAAAAATTCTGAATCTTATACCTTTAAATGAAAAACCAATTGATGAGAATTTAAAATCAGTAATTGATCCCACATTTGGATTAAGAAGATATCTGTCTTTAGAAAATCTAACTTTAAGAGATAGTAATTTTGATCCAGATTTTATAAACAGTGCAATTTCAGCATCTAATATTTACTCACTTGCAATGAATGAGAAAGTGGATGGCGTCATAGCGATTGACTCTGTTTTTATTAAGAATCTTTTAAAGGAGTTAGGTCCGATTGCTGTACAGGGTCAAAACGAGAAAATTAACTCTGAAAATTTGGATAAATATTTGTTAGATGAAAATGATTTTGGAATAGAAATTCTTAACTCTTTAAAAACAGAATTTGATAATAAAAATAATTTGCCCTTGTTAATACTAGCTAAGCAAGTGGGTAATTCTATTTTGGAAAAACATCTTCTGTTTGCATTCCCGAATCCATCAACGCAAAGTATTTTTACAGCCAATGGATGGTCGTCATCGCTTTGGGACAGTAGGGAAAAAGAGAACAACAAGATAAATGATTATTTGGGGATTAGCGAAGCAAATCTTGGAAAAAATAAAATAAATAGATTTATTTCCCGAAGTGTATCGAAGAAGTTGATTGTTTCTGACAGCGGAAAGGTTTCATCAGAGCTTACAATTTCAATTAAAAATAATGGAGAAATTGGTACAGGAGTATATAAAAATTATCTTCAAGTAGTTTTACCAGAGGCCACAAAGTTGAATTCAATTTTTATTGATGGCAAAAAAGAAAAAATTGAAAAAGCAATCGTAAATCCCTTGCAGTATAATGCGTCTGGTTTTAGACCACCAGCTGGAATTGAAGTAAACGAGAGGAATCAAATGGATAAAAGTGTCTACGGGTTTTTAGTTCAAATTCCTGAAAAAGAGGTAAAAACAATAATCCTTAATTATGATATTCCATATTCTTTGCCGCCTACGCAGAAGTCTGCTATTTATTCGCTAAAGATTTATAAACAACCCGGCATAAACTCATATCCTTTTGATTTATCTTTTGATATTCCAGACAACCATGTTGTACTTGATTTAAGGAAAAGTTTTTCAAAGGATATTAGAAAAGATGAGGAATTTAGATTTACGATTTCCCAAAGATAATTCTCGCACAAAAAGCCTCAATATTTGATAAAATGAGGGAATGGATTTAGCATTTATTATCCTGACAATCCTAGGCCTTTGTGTTTTTGAAGTTATTACCTCAATTGATAATGCAGTCATTAATGCAGAAGTACTCTCAGGAATGAGTAAAAAAGCCAGAAGATGGTTTTTGACTTATGGATTTTTCTTTGCAGTTTTTGTTGTGAGGGGGCTTCTTCCGTTTTTAATTATTTGGGCTGCAACTCCAAGTCTGGGACCTATTGAAGTTTTGGGAATATCATTCAGTGGCAGCGAAGCTGCTAAAGATGCAATTCAGCATACTGCACCACTGCTCCTGTTAGGCGGAGGAATGTTCTTAGTGTTTCTGTTCTTTAATTGGCTTTTTCTTGAACCTAAAAATTTTGGTTTAAAGGGAGAGAAGTTTTTCCAGAGTCAGGGGGCATGGTTTTTCGCAATTGTTTCCATAATCCTTGCAGTAGTTGTTTATCTGGCTCTTCAGGTAGATGACATGTTAGCTTTTTCCGCAGTGCTTGGATCAACTGCATTCTTCATAATTCACGGATTTAGACAATACGCTGAAGCGCAAGAAGCAAAACTTCTTGATAAAAATAATAAGATGAGTGATGTGTCAAAGATTGCATATTTGGAGGTGCTTGATACAACATTCTCTATAGATGGAGTAGTTGGAGCTTTTGCATTTACTTTCTCTGTACCGTTTATTCTAATTGGAAACGGTATCGGAGCATTGATATTAAGAAAATTAACTATTTCAAACATTGATAGAATAAAACAGTACAAGTTCCTTAAGAATGGAGCAATGTATTCAATATTTTTCCTGGGAGTTATAATGTCGCTACACGCTTTTCATATTGAAATTCCACCATATGTTTCTCCGATAATTACTTTTGGAACAGTCGGATACTTCTTCTGGAAATCTAAAACGGATTTAAAAAAGATGGGGGGCGACATTTCCGCCGCAGTAAGTTCCAAAAAATAAAATGGATAAAGTATATGACCACCAAAAAACAGAAGAAAAAATCTACAATAAATGGGAGAAGTCAAAAGCTTTTACTCCTGAAATAAATCCAAAAGGAAAGTCTTTTACGATTATTCTTCCTCCTCCAAATGCAAATGCACCTCTTCACTTTGGACACGCCATGTATGTGGTTGAAGATATTTTGATTCGTTACCATCGAATGCTGGGTGACGCTTCTTTATGGCTTCCTGGTGCAGATCACGCTGGTTTTGAAACGCAATTTGTTTTTGAAAAACAACTCCAGAAGGGAGGCAAATCTAGGTTTGATTATGACCGGGAAACGCTTCACAAGATGATTTGGGATTTTGTAGAAAATAACAGGGGAACTATGGAGTCCCAGCTAAGAAGGCTTGGATTTTCTTTAGATTGGTCAAGACTTAAGTTTACTTTAGATCCAAAAGTTGTTGAAATAGTTTATGGGACTTTTAAAAAATTATATGATGACGGTTTGGTTTATCGCGACTTAAAACTCATTAATTATTGCACTAAGGACGGAACTGGATTTTCAGATCTTGAGGTAAAACACGTTGAACAAAATGACCCGCTATATTACATGAAGTATGGTCCATTTGTTCTAGCTACGGTTAGGCCTGAGACAAAATTTGGAGATACTGCTGTTGCAGTTCACCCAAATGATAAGAGGTATAAGGATTACATCGGAAAAGAAATAGAATTTGAAAGTTTGATTGGAAAAGTAAAACTAAAAGTAGTAGGGGATGAGGCAGTGGATCCTGAATTTGGAACAGGAGTTGTAAAAGTAACACCAGCACACGATTTTACCGATTTTGAAATTGGGAAAAGACATAATCTAGAAAGAAAAACAGTAATTGGATTTGACGGAAAATTAACTGAAATTGCTGGTAAATATAAAGGATTAAAAGTTAAAGAAGCAAGGGAAATTATCTCAAAAGACTTAATAGAGAAAGGGCTTATGGAAAAAGTGGACGATAAATACGTTCACAGTGTTGCGACTTGCTATAAGTGCGGAAGAGTTTTGGAACCTCTTTTAATGGAGCAGTGGTTCGTAAAAATAAAACCGCTTGCAGAGGAAGGAGTAAAAGCGATTAAGTCTAAGGAAATTAAGTTCGTCCCCAATAGATTTGAAAAAAATGCAACAGATTGGCTAAATAATTTCCATGATTGGAATATCTCAAGGCAAATAGTTTGGGGCATAAGAATTCCAGCGTGGAAGTGTGAGGATTGCGGTGAATGGATTGTTACAGAAGGAAAAACTCCCGAAAAATGTACGAAGTGCAATTCAAAAACTCTTATTCAAGATACTGACACTTTTGATACTTGGTTTTCATCAGCCCAATGGCCATTTGCAGCTTTAAGATCAAATAGTAATGAAGATTTTGAAAAATTTTATCCAACCTCAGTAATGGAAACTGGCTATGATATTTTGCCATGGTGGGTTTTAAGAATGATAATGGTCGGGATTTATATAAATAAAAAGGTACCATTTAAAACAGTTTATCTTCATGGATTAGTTAGAGATGGAAAAGGACAAAAAATGAGCAAGAGTAAAGGAAATGTGATTAATCCAATTGAAATGGTGGATAAATATTCGGCAGATGCAGTTAGAATGGCTCTAATTTTTGGTGCCTCTGCCGGAAATGATTTGTCTCTTCCGGAAGATAAGATCCGGGGAATGAGGAATTTTACCAATAAGCTTTGGAACATGGGGAGATTTATTGAAATGAATAATAAGAATTTTGATTTAAGATTAACAGAATTGAGCGAATTGGAGAAGATTGCAAAAACCGAAAACGATAAAAAAATTATTAATGGGGTAGGGGAGTTGGCTAAAAAAGTTACGAAACACATGGAGAAATATGAGCTAAATCTTGCAGCAGAAGCTTTATATGAATTTACATGGCATGAGTTTGCAGATAAGTACATTGAAGACGTAAAAACCAGAATCAACGAAGATTCTTTTAGGATTTTAAATTCATTATATTTAATTCAACTAAAGCTTTTGCATCCATTCATGCCTTTTATTACCGAAGAGATTTTCGGGAAATTTACGGGAAATAATCTGATTACAGATAAATGGCCTATCACAAAATAATTAATTGAATAACCTCAATACGTATTATGAGAAAGAAGTTTTACAAGAAGCCAAAGCGAAAAGAGGAAAAATTACCGAGTAATTACCGAAATATTCCCGAAAAACTTAACGCTGATAGAATGGTTTTTTTTGTGGGATTTTTAAGCGTGTTAATAGCAATTTCTTTAATCTCAGTCGATATTTATTCAAACTTTGAAAAACAAAAAGCTTTAACTAACGAGAAATTTAAGGTAGTAAGGGAAATATCATTTTGGGAAAATGAAGTTAGAATTCGTCCAGGATATCGAGATGGATATATGCAGCTGGCATTACTTAATTTTCAGCTAAAAAATTTTACTGAAGCTAAAGAGAATTTAGGCATAGTGCTAGCTCTTGATCCAAACTTCGAAAAGGGGAGAGAGCTCGAGAGGTTGATTGACTCTCTTTAGTTATTCTTGAGGTTTTTCTTCTGAGTTTCCGCCTTCGCTAGATTCACTTGGTGCCTCAGAACCATCACTTTCACTAGATGCTTCTCCTCCAGTACCCTCTGCTCCTTCGGCGGCTGCAGCCTCAGCTGCTGCTGCTTCTTCAGCGATTTGCTCCTGTGTTTCTTTACTTACTAATTCTCCGATTTTTACAATAACAAGACTTGGATCAGAGGTGATTTCAACACCTTCAGGCTTATTAACCATCTCAACTGTAATTTGATCGTCGATATTTTTTAGAGCAGTAACATTAAGTTCAAATTTTTCAGGAAGTTCAGTAGGCAATGCCTCAACTTCGATTTCATTAGTAATCTTCTCTAGGAGTCCGATTTTTTCTGTTACTGCGATTGGTTCGCCTGTTAGCTCAACAGGAATCATTGCTGTAACTTTTTCTTTAAGGTTTACCTTGAAAAAATCAGCATGAAGTGGCATGTTTCTATAGTCTTTGTGAAGGTTGTGGATAAGGACTGGGATTACGTCTTTTCCAACAGTCAAGTCTACAACTCCTGTTTCCCCAGCTTCTTCAAATACTTTTAGGAAGTCTGTCATTGGGAGCTGAAGAGATTGTGATTTTATGTCCTTGCCATAAACGTTGGCTGGCAGAATACCTTCGCGTCTAAGCTTTTTAATTTTCTTTCCAGTGATCTTTCTTGGCTCCGCTGTTAACTTGTACCTTTTCATTATGGTATTTTATCAAAAAGAACACTGTAAACACAAGCTTAGTGTGATGTTATATAATGTTATGAAATATGAGGGTGTTAGGCATTGATCCGGGAATTGGTCGCTTGGGATGGGGAATTGTGGATGTTGATGGGGGGAAATTAAAAGCTGAGAATTATGGATGTATAGAAACTGAACCAAATTCCGATACTTCAGAAAGACTTCTAAGAATAAACCGTGAGCTTTCAAAAATATTTAAAAAGTATAAGCCAGATGTTTTAGCAGTAGAGGAATTGTTTTTTGGAGCAAATAGCAAAACCGCATTGGTAGTCGGACAGGCGAGGGGAGTGGTGTTTTTGGTTTCCGCGGAAAATAAAACACCAATTTCTGTTTATACGCCGCTTCAGGTAAAAATGGCTTTAACGGGATACGGTAGGGCTGATAAAAATCAGATTTCTCAGATGGTAAAAATCATTTTGAAACTTGATAAAATCCCAAAATTAGACGATACTTCTGATGCTCTTGCGGTTGCTGTATCACATGCATTATCTAGTAAAATGAATTCTCAAGCAAAATTATGATTGGGTCAGTTAGAGGGAAAGTTGTTTTAAAAGACGGAAATTATTTACTTGTCGAAACAGGAGGGGTTGGTTATAGAGTGCTAGTTTCTTCAAAAGTTTTATCTGAAAATAAAAGCGAAGTAATGCTTTATACGTATACACATGTCAGGGAGGATGCATTAGATCTTTTTGGATTTTCTGAAATTGCTGACCTTAAGCTATTTGAATTACTGATAGGTGTTTCTGGGGTTGGACCAAAAACCGGGATGTCTATTTTTTCATTTGCAGACAGAAATGGGGTAGTAGAGGCTATATTAAAAGGGGACGTAGAGTTTTTCACTCAAGTTCCTCGCTTGGGTAAGAAAAATGCTCAGAAAATTATAATTGAGCTGAAGAATAAGCTTGGAGATGATAGCATTCTTGATCTGTCTGGGGTGGATTCTGAGGAAAATGCGGAAATAATCTTAGCGCTTAAAGCTTTTGGTTTTTCTACAAAAGAAGCGCAAGATGCTCTTAAGAATATCGATAAAGATGCAAAGACGATGGAAGAAAAAGTAAAACTTTCGTTAAAATATTTAGGAAAATAAGATGAGCAAATCTAAAAAAGAAAAAGAAGAAAAGGTAAGTCCCGAAGAAGAAGTTTTATTTGTGTCTCTTAGGGCAAAAGAGTGGACTGAGTTTTTTGGACAAAGTAATTTAAAAAAGTCTCTGCAGATTGCAATTTCTGCGGCAAAAAAAAGAAAAGAGCCAATAGAGCATGTGCTTTTATATGGTCCTCCAGGACTTGGGAAAACTACGATCTCTCATCTTATCGCCCGGGAAATGAATGTGAATATTAAGGTAACAAGTGGGCCAGCGATTGAGCGAGCTGGGGATTTAGCATCGATTCTAACAAATCTAGAAAAAGGAGACGTCTTATTTATAGATGAAATCCACAGGTTAAATAAATTAGTTGAAGAAACTTTGTACCCTGCAATGGAGGATTATGCTCTAGATATAGTAATCGGTAAAGGACCAAGCGCCAGAACATTACGTCTTGATCTGCCTCAGTTCACGATAATTGGAGCCACTACAAGAATAGGACTTTTATCAGCGCCCCTGCGTGATAGATTTGGAGTAGTGCACCGTTTAAATTTCTATACGCCAGTTGAGTTAGAGGAAATAATAAAGCGTGGTGCAGAAAAATTAAAAACTTCGATAGACAATGATTCAATAAAAGAAATTTCAATAAGAGCTAGGGGAACTCCTCGTATCGCATTAAAACTTCTAAAAAGAGTTAGGGATTATGCTGAGGTTCATGGGGATGGAAAAATTACTAAAGAGTTAACTCACGATTCGCTTAAGATGCTCGAGGTGGATTCCTTGGGATTGGACAACAACGATATTAGATACTTAAAAGCTTTGATTGAAAAGCATAGCGGGGGACCAGTAGGGGTGGAGACTATGGCTTCAACAATTTCAGAAGATATTTCAACAATTGAAGACGTGGTAGAGCCATACTTGATGCAAATTGGTTTTATAAAAAGATCTCCTAGGGGAAGAATGGCAACCAAAATTGCCTATGAGCATTTAGGTCTTCCTTTTCAAGAAGACAAATCTCAACAAAAGTTAATTTAATTTTCTACGCTTTCAAAAATCTTTTTTGAAATCTCTGCGATCGTGTTTTTTGTTTGCGTTTCGTCTTCTCCAATATCTGATGTCATAACTCCTAGGTAATAAGCATTTTTTTCAGTCTCAATAATTCCAACATCGTGAACAAATCCTTCTCCATCCCCAGTTTTATGTGAAATTTTTGCACCGCTTGGTAAGCCTTTTGCGAGTCTATCTTCAAAATCAGTATCCATCATAAAACCTAAAAGTTCTTTAGATTTTGCTGGAGTTGTTATTTTTCCATCATAAATTTTCTGATATAAAAGCGACATATCATAAACCGTGGTTTTATTATTTGTCATATCGGTTTGAGTCATTCCCCAGGAGTCAACCAGCTCCTGAACCCTGTCCTCGCCGATAGTTATAGAAATTACATGAGCAGCAGTATTGTCAGAATTTTTTAGAGCTAATTTTGCAAGATTTTTTAATGAATATGTCTGGGGCATGTTTTGATATCTGATTGATCCAGTTCCATAATCCTGAACGTCGTTTTCTTGGATTGTTACTCTGTCATCTATATCCATTTTGCCTTGATTATCTAAATAGTATAAGGCGGCAATGATTGGGAGTTTGTTAACTGAGGCACCGGTTTCGATTTGGTCTTGGGATGCTCCAAATGATTTGTCGCTTTTTAGATCCTTAAAATAGTATGAGTAAAAACCTTTTTTGTCCTTTGTGATTTCTGCAATTTCTTTTTTTAAATCATCCTCAGGAGTAGCTCGAGACAAGTTTATTACAGGAAGAAATGTTAAGTGGCGGCCAAGCATGGTAAAAAAAATTGCAAAGACAATTATTGCCGCTAGGCGTCTTTTAAAATAGCTGGAAGCTTGATTTGAGTTAATTTGATTTTCCAATACCTTATATATTATCAGTTTTTGGTCTATATTGAAGTGCTTCTGCGATATGATTTGGCATAATCATAGAGCTTTTATCAAGATCCGCTATTGTACGAGCGACTTTAAGAATTTTGTTGTAAGATCTAGCTGAAAGATTTAGTTTATTGACTGCCATTTTTAAGATTTCCAAAGATTCATTCGGTAGCTCGCAATATTTCTTAATCAATTTACTGTTCATTTCAGAATTTGAAATTATTCTCTCTTTCTTAAATCGTTTTGTTTGAATATCTCGGGCTAACTGAACTTTTTTTCTTATTTCTTTTGAAGAGGGGCCTGTGTTAATTTTCTGATCAGTTAATTTTTCAACTTTAACCGCTGGGACATCAAGATGTATGTCGATTCTGTCAAGCATCGGGCCAGATATTTTTTTCTGGTATCTTAATATTTCAGACGTTGTGCATTTGCATTCATGGGTTGAGTCGCCTAAGTATCCGCATGGACAGGGATTTTCTGCTGCCACTAACATAAATTTTGCCGGAAAAGTTATTCTTCCCGAAGCCCTAGAGATAGTAACAAACCCATCTTCCATAGGTTGTCTTAATGCCTCTAATACGTGTCTTGGGAATTCGGGGAATTCATCTAAAAACAAAACTCCGCGATGTGCTAGTGAAATCTCTCCTGGTTTTGGAATATTGCTTCCTCCAATAAGGCCTATGTGGGAAGTTGTGTGATGAGGTGAGCGAAAAGGACGCTTGATCACTAAAGATTCTTTATCGAGTAAGCCTGAAATACTATAAATTTTTGTGATTTCTATTGCTTCATCGAAAGTGGGTTTTGGCAAAATCGATGGTATTGTTCTGGCAAGTAATGTTTTTCCTGCACCGGGAGGGCCTTTCAGAAGTATATTGTGTCCTCCCGCAGCAGAGATTTCCATAGCTCTTTTTGCTTGTTCCTGGCCCTTAATATCTTTCATATCAAATTCAAAATCATCTTCAGATAATTGATCGATCAGAGTAGGTTTTTGTTTTTTAATTAATGTAGTTTTTGTTAAATGATTTAGTAATTCATGTAAAGAATTTAGAGGAATTACCTCGAGTCCTTTTATGATTGCAGCCTCTTTGGCATTATGAAAGGGTAGAAAAAGAGTTGAGTATTTTTCTTCTTTTGCAAGAATAGCTTTCGGGAGAGCGCCTCCGGTATGTCTTAATTTCCCCTCAAGCGAAAGCTCCCCCATAAAAAGAAAATCTGAAATATCTGTTTTTATTTGTTCGCTAGCGAGTAGGATTCCAAGCGCAATAGGTAGGTCATAAGTGGGACCTTCCTTAGGTAGATCCGCAGGGGCGAGATTAACTGTGATTCGTTTTGCTGGAAATTCAGCGCCAGTATTTTTTAAAGCAGACCTTACTCTTTCTTTTGCCTCCTCAACGGCTTTATCTGGGAGGCCTACAATTGTAAAAGAGGGGAGGCCTTGGGAGGCAATGTCTACTTCCACCTCAACTGGAACCGCATTTAATCCAATTAATGCTGCGGAATTAACCTTAGCAAGCATATAAATATCATAGCACTTATATGATGCCTATATAATTTTCCGGTGTAAGTTTGCTAAGTTCTTCTTTTTGTGACTGATCCAGTGGGAGTTTTTCAATGAGCGCTAAGAAGTCTTCTTGTGTCAAATTTTGCCCACGAGTGAGTTCTTTTAAAATCTCATAACCATTTTTTATCTTTTGTTTTTTAAGATAGATCTGAATAGCTTCTGAAAGAATAGACCAATCAGAGTTTAAATCTTTTTTAATCTTTTCTTCGTTTGCTCTTACTCTTTTTAGGCCTGAAAGAGAATTTTTATATGCAAGGAGAGAGTAGGCAAGAGTAATGCCAAAATTTCTCGAAATAGTGCTATTTGATAAATCTCTTTGTAGTCTTGAGAGAGGGAGTTTGTAGGTAAATCCATCAATTAAGGAATTCGCTATTATTAAGTTTCCTTCAGAGTTTTCAAACATAATCGGATTTATTTTTTGTGGCATTGTAGAAGAACCGACCTCTTCTTTTTTATTTTCCTGAATAAACCAATGATCGGAGATATATCTCCACATATCTTGATTGAAGTCGAGAAGGATTCCGTTAATTCTTTGAATTGTTTGAAAAATAAAAATAATGTCTTCAAAAGGAGCAATTTGATTTGTCGAGCTATTTAGTTTAAATCCAATACTTTCAACGAAATCCTTTGAAAATTTTGGCCAATTAGTGTTGGGATAAGAAAAATTAAGAGCACTGTAATTCCCAATTGCACCGTTAAGTTTTCCATAGAGTTTTGCTGTTTTCAAAATTTTTATTTCTTTATCAAGCCTCTCGTAAAAAACAAAAAATTCCTTTCCTAATGTGGTGGGTATCGCAGCTTGTCCATGTGTGCGTCCAAGCATTGGAAGGTTTTTATATTTTTTTGATAGATTAAAAATTTCATCACTTAAGGTCTGAAGATTGCCTGAGATTACTTTTTCCAACCCATCTCTCAACATTAGTCTAATAGTTAAGTTATTTACATCTTCGGAGGTTAACCCAAAATGAATAAATTCTAAAATGTCAGAGAGAGAAGAATTTGATAATTCTTCTCTAAGAAAATATTCAACTGCTTTAACATCGTGTCTTGTTTTTTCTTCAATTTTTTTTATATTTTGCGCATCTTCAATTTTAAATTCATCGACAACCCTATTTAAGCTTTTTATTTCTTGAGCGTTTAATTTTCTTATGATTCCTTCACTTGAAAGCGCAATTAAATATTTTATCTCGATTAGAGTTCGATACTTAATAATTCCAAATTCTGAAAAAAATTCAGAAAGTTCTTCAGTTTGATTCCTGTAGCGTCCATCGATTGGGGAGATAGCTGTAAGAGAGCTAAACTTTAATTGTTTCATTTCTCTTGCTCCCAGTTGAAATATATTTAATAGGAGTTTTTATCTCCTTCTCTATAAAATTTAAATAATCCTGTGCTTCTTTTGGTAATTTTTTAAAATTTGTAATTCCATATGTTTTTGAATTCCACCCTTTGAATGTTTTATAAATTGGTTTTATTTTGTGAAGTTCATCAGCTAGAACATCTTCATAATTAATTTTTTTGCCTTTATATTCGTAATGTGTTGCAACTTTTATCTCAGAAAAACTATCTAAAATATCAAGTTTGGTAATGGCAAAAGCTGTAAAGCCATTTACTTTTGAAGCAAATCTTAATAGTTCTAAATCAAGCCATCCACATCTTCTTGCGCGTCCAGTGGTTGCTCCAAACTCTGCGCCAATTTCTCGAATTTTTTCCCCAGTTTTATCATTTAGTTCAGTTGGAAATGGGCCTCCACCAACTCTAGTCGTATAAGCTTTGGCAACTCCGATAATATTTTTTAATTTTTGGGGTGCAACGCCAGCATAGTGAGTTGCTCCACCAGACAAAATATTAGAAGCTGTTACATAAGGATAGGTTCCCCAGTCGTTGTCTAGAAATACTCCTTGTGCGCCCTCGAAAACGATATTTTTATTTTTATCAATTGAGTCATTTAATATGCCTAAAGTTTCTGAGACATATGGTGCAATTTTTTTTCTATAAATAGAAAAATTTTTTTCTATTTCTTTTTGAGAAAGAGGCTTTGTGCCTAGTGCTTTTAGAATTTTATTTTTAACCGCTAGCTGTGTTTTTAATTTTTCAGAAAACATCTTGGGATCCATAAGGTCGCCAACTCTGATTCCGTTATAGCTTGCCTTATCTGCATAGGTTGGTCCAATTCCTCTTCCTGTGGTCCCAGTTTTTACTTTTCCTTTAGCCTCCTCATAGAGTGAGTCGAGGAGTTTATGGTAAGGCATAATTAAATGGCATCTTGGGGAAATTAAAATTCTTCCTCTAGTTTTGATTTTTGTTTTTTCAATGTCTTCAATTTCTTTTATTAAAACCTCAAGATCTAGGATTACGCCATTTGTGATAAGGTTTTTTGTTTTTGGGTTAAATATTCCAGATGGAACTAGGTGAAGAGAGAATTTTCCTAAAGAATTGATGATTGTGTGTCCTGCATTGTTTCCTCCGTGGAATCTTACAACAAGATCTGCGTCTTCTGCGAGGTAATCGATGATTTTCCCTTTTCCCTCATCTCCCCACTGGGCACCAATAATTGTAGTAGTTGCCATCTGCCAATTAGGATTTTACATAAGATCTCTCGCACTTGCAACAACCAAGTGGTACAATAGTTTTCCAATGGATCAGGCCTCACAAGTAAGAGAAAAAATCGATATTGTTGCACTCATTTCTGAATATCTACCCCTTAAAAAAATGGGCAGAAATTTTACAACTGTTTGTCCGTTTCATTCAGAAAATTCACCATCTTTTGTAGTGAGTCCTGAAAGACAAATTTGGCATTGTTTTGGGTGTGGAAAGGGTGGAGATGCTTTTTCATTCCTAATGGAATATGAGAATTTAGAATTTATTGAATCGCTAAGGATTCTTGCAAAAAAAGCTGGTGTAGTTTTAAAAATTACAGAGAATTCATTTGCTTCATCAAAGAAAGAGCTAATTTATTCAATTAATAAAATCGCATCAGATTATTATCATTTTGTTTTAACAAAGCACCCGGTAGGGGAGAAGGCTCTTGAGTATTTAGTTAAAGAGAGAAATTTAAATGAAAAACTTATAAATACCTTTAATATTGGTTTTGCTCCGAATAGGGGAGAGGATCTTTCGAAATATTTAATAAATAAAAAGAAGTACAAAAAATCTGATTTAGTGGAAGCGGGTCTAGGAATTCAAAAAGGAGAGCGAGTAATTGATTTTTTTAGAGGCAGAATTATTTTTCCTCTAATTGATCATAGGGGAAATATCTCTGGTTTTTCCGGTAGCAACATTTCGGACAAAGATTTTGGGCCAAAATACATTAACACTAGGGACACTTTGGTATACCACAAAGGAAGTATGTTTTTTGGACTTAATCTTGCAAAGGAGTCAATTAAGAAAGAGGAATTTGCCATAGTAATGGAAGGAGAATTTGATGTTATTACTGCTTATAAGGAGGGCATAACGAATGCCGTGGCTCTTAAGGGTACTGCATTGACAGAAAACCAAGCGATACTTCTCTCCAGGTTTGCTCCAAAAGTATCCTTATGTCTTGATCAGGATAATGCAGGAATTGAAGCGATGAAGAGAAGTATTCCTGTTCTTGAAAAAAGAGGGCTATCGATATCTGTAATTATTCCAGACGAAAAAGATCCAGATGAGGCGTTAAAGAATAATCCAGTAGAGTTTAAGAAGGCGGTTAAGAATGATAAAGAGATTTATGATTTTCTGCTTGATAAATTTTCCCTTGAGAATGATCCAGAATCAGCAATTGGTAAGAAAAAAATAGGAGACGAAATGCTTCCTCTAATTTCAAACATCCAAAATGAAATCATAAAAGAGCATTATTTGAAGAAATTGAGTGAGGCCATTAGTACTTCGTATGATTCCTTGCAGAGGCAGATTGAAAATAAAACTTCAGAAAAAGAAGAGAAAGTTTTTCAAAAAATTCAAAAACAAGATAGACATGAGCTTCTAGAAGAGTATCTTTTAGCGCTCGTCATACAAAGTATTGAGCCGAAACAGATGTTGATTAAAGTAAAAGACGTTTTAAATAAATATGAATTTTTTATTCCATCAATTGGAAAAATATTCGCAGAGATTTTATCAGTAATTAATGCAAAAGACTTTGATTTAAAGTCATCGTCTAAAAATTTATCACAGGAGCTTTTGCCCATTTTTGATAAATGTTACTTAATGCCTCTACCAAAATTTGAGGATAATATAAAGTATGAAGAAGAAGTAATCCGGGTCGCAAAGGAATTAAAATTAATTCAACTTAAAGAAAAAATAAAACAAATCAGTCGAGATCTAAAAGGAAAAGATGAGAATGAAGAAGAGATTGAAAAAATTAAAGAGGAGATTGCCATCATAACTTCTCAAATTGTTTCGCCCTGAGTTTAATTTGAGCTCATTTTGTGGTAGAATATAATAGTATGGCAAAAACCGCCCCAAACATTTTAGCTGATATAGTGGATTCTGCGAAAAAACGCGGATATATTACCCAAGAAGAAATTCTTTCTATGTTTCCAAAACCAGAAGAACACATAGAAGACTTAGATACTCTTTACGATAAATTAATAAAAGCTGATATTGATGTGTTTGAGTCAGTTGCTGAAAATCAGGATGGCGAAAAGCCAATTGAAGATCTCGAAAAAGAATTAGAGGCATTAACAGTTTTGACAGAAGGAACAGTAAGCGATCCTGTCAGAATGTATTTAAAAGAAATTGGTAGAATTCCACTTTTGAATTTTGATCAGGAAATTGTTTTAGCAAAAAGAGTGGAGAAGGGGGATGAAGAGGCAAAGAAGATTTTAGTTAATTCAAACCTTCGCCTTGTAGTTTCGATTGCGAAAAAATATGTAGGTCGTGGACTTACTCTTCTTGATTTAATTCAGGAAGGAAATCAGGGTTTGATTCGCGCTGTAGAAAAATATGATTGGAGAAGGGGATTTAAGTTTTCGACCTATGCTACGTGGTGGATTCGTCAATCGATAACGCGTGCAATTGCGGATCAAGCAAGGACCATTAGGATTCCGGTTCATATGGTTGAGAACATTAATAGGTTTTTAAGAGCATCTAGAAAGTTAATGCAGGAATTAGGAAGAGAGCCAACTCCAGAAGAGGTGGCAAAAGTTTTAGATATTGATCCAGAAAAAGCACTTGAGATTATTAAAATTTCTCAAGAACCAGCAAGTCTTGAATCTCCAGTTAGTGATGAAGAAGACTCTCGCCTTGGTGACTTTATCCATGATTCTGCAGCACCAACTCTATTTGATTCAGCGAGTCGCGAGCTTTTAAAGGAACAGGTTGATCAGGTTTTGGGAACTCTATCTGATAGAGAGCGAAGAGTTTTGGAAGAAAGATTTGGATTAAAAGACGGACGTCCAAAGACTCTTGAAGAAGTAGGAAAAATGTTTGCGGTAACTCGAGAAAGAATTAGACAAATTGAAGCAAAGTCGCTTAGAAAATTAAGACATCCATCTAGAGGAAATAAGCTAAAAGATTACCTCGGTTAAATAGCAAATTACCCTCCGTTTAGATCAATTCCTGCACGTTCAGTGTAAGAAGGGAATGGTTAGCTTGAGCTTTAATTTAGCGAAGTAGAGTAGGGGATAAGGCGAGCCAAATAACTAAATATAGTTAAATTTACCTTAAAAAAATTGTAAAAATATCAAAATTTCACAATCAATTTTCACAAATATACCACGTCGCACAATGATATATCGGAGAAGAGATGGCAAATAGAAAATTCTAATAATTTCGAATAATTTGCATAAATATTAATAAATTAGAATAGGATTTATTGACTTAATGCTTCCCGATACTCACATGTAATTTTTGTGTTTCAGGGGCTTATCGTGGTA
This sequence comes from uncultured Gammaproteobacteria bacterium, assembly GCA_964565795.1. GTDB lineage: Bacteria > Patescibacteriota > Microgenomatia > Levybacterales > UBA12049 > 2-01-FULL-39-10-A. Next base: position 18,224 of record CAZMGC010000004.1, on the reverse strand, counting down.
ATCTTCTTCCGCTATCTAGGTAGAGCTCACCATTATCAGGATTATACTTAATAGTCTCGCGACCATTTTTTGCATACCAAAATGATGGATTCTTAGGCATATATTCTAAGTCGCGTGGTAAAAGTGTAGCATGAAATGATGGGATTAAAATCCGTATGCCGTCGTCATTGTTTCCTGATGGTCGGACAGTTTTACCTTTTTCTCTCAACACAGAATGTGGATAAGGACTGTAGCCTATTATTCTGCTCTCAGGCATGTGAAATGGGTGAGAAAAATGTGCAGTGAACTGAGGTACTTGTCGAATTTGATAAGCTTCAGGATCGAAATCAAAATCCACCGCTGTTGGTAGTTGAGCTGGATCATCAGCAACCTCTACTAATCCCATAGGTAAAGGCACCTCTCCTCTGTGAGGCGGTCTTACTCTTTTTCCCGGAGCTAGTCGTACTGCAGGAGTCGATGTTTCTAAGTCCATTCTTTGAGCTAATTGTTTTTGAGTTGGTCTTCTTCTAGATTCTGTTGTCATTTTTAATTTGGTCTCCAGCCGCAGTCAGGGCAATTTTTTAAATTTCCTTTCGCTATTTCTTTTTCAGCAATTTCATCTGCTTCCCATCTGCATTCTTTGCAGATGATTTTGTAGCAAATTTCGCAGTCCTTGTTTTGTGCGATGTCCATGAGCTTTGATTATACCACCATATGATAAGTATTAGGAATGCTAGCGAAGCTGAAAGAGATGAAATTGTAAAACCAGCTTTAAATGATTTAGGCTCATATGATATTTCAACCTCATTATTTCCCTTAGGAACAGGAACTGCTCGAAAAGTATAATTAGCTCTAATAATTTCAGTGTTTTTTCCATTTATTTTTGCAATCCATCCCGGATAAAAATTATCCGAGATAACTAATATTTTTTCAGTGTCTGAACGAGTACTTATTAAAATTTTATTTTGAGAATATTTAATTATTTCAACCTTATTAACATTTCCCTCCCCCACCTTCACTTTTGGATCTTTTTTTAGGATTACATTGTTTTTGAAATTAAAATTCTCAGAATAAATCTTATTAAATACATTTTGTTTGTTTGCTTCTACTATATGCTTCCCTACCAAAAATGCCTTTGGTAATACTTCATAATTTTCAAATATTTGAAAATCTTTATCTTCGTAAATTAATTTAAATTTTTTATCGTTGTAATTGTTAAATTGAAACGCCCAGGGTTTTCCAAGGTCTGATTTTTTTTGAACAATATATCTGATTCCTAGAAAGTCGATTACTTTTGGGAAATATATTCCTTCTTCTGGAAGATATGCACCGAGTCGATCAGCATCTTGTAGTTTCCCATGGTTCATAGATTTTACAAATTCTCCATAACTGCCTATATAAAGAGGATCATAACCTTCAGCAGTTTGATAGTTAAAATAGGTGCTGCATTCTTCTCCAAAAGGAGTAATAATTCTTGATTTTTTATCTAATTCTGATAACTCTTTTACTATCGGGGTTTTTGTATATGCAAGTTCTTTTGATTCGAATGGCTGCCATTTAGTTGAGAACCTAAGCATATCGATAATAGTTAAAGCTAGAATTAGTAGGAATCCAATTTTTATAAATTCTTTTCTTAATCCTATTAACACTGAAAATATTAAGCTAATGGATAGGATTGTTGGGAGCGTTAGATTTCTTTTTGCAATTAAGAGAAATTCCGGATTTATGAATTTTCCAAGCACATAAATCCATAAAATAGAAACTATTGTTAGTATTGAAAAGATCCATATAAAAATTGTTTTAAATTTTTTGTTTTCTAAATCATTTTTAATTTTATCGATTCCAAAAGCAGCTAATACGCAAATTGAAAAAGAAAATATGCAAAGAATTCTACTTAATGATGAAGTGGAGAGAACGGGAATTTTAAAACTTACAAAAGCGTCTATTATTGGTGTATCTAGAGAAAGAAGAAGTGAAGCTACAGCCATTATTATAAAAAATAAAGTAGTTCTTGATCTTTTGCTAAGTGCGTATAGAGAAATAAGAAAGGTAGCTGATCCCGCGAACATATTCCACTCAATGTAGTGACCAAGGAAATTATTTCTGGTTACAGGATTCCCAAATAAATCAGGAGATAGGATTGTAGCGAGTTGATGAAAAGGAATAGTATTTATTTTTTCAAAAGAACTGCTCCTTGGTGCATTTAAATAAAGTTCAATTGAAGGGATAATTTGAATAGAGATTGCCAAGACTCCAAGGATTGTAAACACCAGGGAAGTAATAAAGGCCTTTTTATTTTTAGTTTGTATTAGCTTAAATATTAAATAAGCAAAAGTAAATGATAGGAGGTATAAACTAGTTTGGAAATGTCCGCTAAAGAATGAAAGCGGGATCGACAAAAACAGAAGTAAAAGATAAACCGTTTTTTTCGTTTCGAAATATTTTTCTATTGAGAAAAGTGCAAGCGGTAAAAAAGAAATTGCTAGCGACAGCGTCCCCCAGCTCATCCATGTTGTAATAAAACCAGAGAACATGAACGATACGGACGCAATTATGCCAGCCCATACACTAAGCCTTAAACTTCTTATAAAAAGATACATGAATATACCCGCAAGTAGAGGTTGAATTAGGATTGATAAACTCCAGGCATTATTAAAATCAAAAACAAAGAAAAATAAATTAGTTATTGAGAAGGCAGCTGATTGATAATTTGCTAAATGTGGAGTGCCTGAAAAGCTATATGGGTTCCATAAAGGGACAGAAAGTTCCTTCCAGGATTCAATTGTGAAATGTCGCCACGGCATCATTTGCACAACTACGTCGGGCATTGCGGGATTTTTTACAGGTCCCAAATAATTTTCGTTTGTATTCCAAAGCGATAATGCATTTAGTTGATAAGAGGTGGGATAGGGAATTTTATTTTCAAAAAAAAACGGTTTAGAAAAAAGTAACCAAACAAAAATAATTACAAGTAACGGAAAAATTTTCTTCATCTCAATTTAATTCTAAGAGTTAATACTAGATAAAGTAATGAGAAAAGAATTGGAATTAGAGAAGCAAAAGTTACATAGTTAGCAAATTTTCGAAGTTTTGTGTCTTCAAATTTTATTTCTATATTATGCATCCCCTTCTCTAGATAGAAAGTAATTAATCCCCTATTTTTTGGGTCCTGAAATTCAACATCAGAAATTAATTTTCCATTGTCATATACTTTCCATCCAGGAAAATACAATGTATTTTCTTTTACTCTTATTTTTTCATCGTTTCTAATTACGTAATCATGATAATTAGATTTTCTTTCCGAGATCGCAACTGTTGCTTTTCCGTCGATTATTTCAAATGGGCTTATTGCTTCTTTTTCCATGAATCTAATTGACCAGATTGGTGAAATCTCACCAGTATCAGTTGTCCCTTTGAATTCATTTTTAAAATATGTATCGTTAAAATAAGTATCGTAGTCTTTTGCATGCCAATAGCTTATTGTTGAAGCAATCGTAAAAAAAATTATTAAAAATAAAATAAGTCTATTGCTGATTTTCGAGACTACAAGTCCACCAATAAGAGAAAGACAAAATACAGTGATTGCTAGAAATCTCCAAGGAAATTGGATTTTGGGAAGAGTCGTAAATATTTGCCAAATGAAATTTGATTCCTTTAGCATTAAAAAAATGCTTGTGAATAGAATTGTAACTGCTCCAATATAAAGCAGTCTTTCTTTGTTGTTTTTGTTTAAAATTTTTTTAAAAATAAACAAAGAGGATATTAATAATAATAAGTGCATAATTCCTAATTGATTACTGAAAAAAGTTGATCCTCCAAAAGTCCAAGGACTGAATATCAATGTTTGAGGATTTACAAAATGTTTTGCATATTCTCCGGCAGTGACGATATCTCTTAGGGTGTATTTTCCTTCAAAAAAAGCAGGGAACCAAAAGAAAAAACTTAGGAGAGTTCCATAGCCCAAAGAAAAGATTGTTAATGATAAATTTCTCTTTGATTTATTTTGATAAAAAAGAAAAAGTGTATAAAAAATAATAAAAGGAATAAAGATGAGACTTATTGTGTTATGGGATAGAATCAAAAGTGCGAATGAAAAAGATATAGCTATTGCTCCAGTTAATATTTTTCTAAAGTTCATTTTTTTTGAATTATTGATTTTAAGAATAGACAGGCAAACTAAAGGCATAAATAAAAAGGCAATGTGTTCCCCTAGTGCTCCCCGAACATACAAATCTATAAATCTATAAGGCGCAAATAAATATAAAATTGATGCGACAACTGCTGCATTCTTTCCCAAGAATTCTTTGATCCACAAATACATAAAAATTCCGCTTAAAATATATGAGGTAGCAAACATCAGCTTAATGGAATCTGTAATACTTAATCCTAAGAAATGAAAAAATGAGCCGACATAGGAAGGCAATGGATAAACAAACATATGAATTGGATTTCCAAAGCCTAGATTAAGGTTTCCCGCCCAGCGGGGAATTACAATCCCATCTGATAGGCTTTGATAAAAGCTTGCAATTCTTCCACCGTGAAGCCAAGCATCGTGACTTACTAATAATCCGGGAGTCAGTAAATTTAAGAGAGGAAAAATAGAAATTACAAATACAAATAAAAAACTTTTATCAAGCTTCATTTTTATTTGGCAGTAGAATATCTTTTAAATAACAACAGAAGAAGAGTTACAGCAATAAATGCTAATAAAGAAAGAAAAGGAATTGTGATAAACCCTAGCCATTCGATTTGCTTTGTTGTGCAGGATATTCCTAGTGTGCAAGGAGCCAGGCTTTCAGGAATTATTTTATAATAAAGAAGATTATGGTAAGCAGCGACTATAAGGCCAATTACGCTGAGTGGTAAAGCAAAGTATGGAATATTTTTATCTTTTTTCCAAATACCAACTGCAAAAATAATAACTAAAGGATACATAAATATCCTTTGATACCAGCACAATAAACATGGAGGAAGTTTTAGTATTTCGCTAAAATATAAACTGCCTAGGGTAGATGTAAGGGCGATTATTAATGAAAACTGCAATATATTCTTTTTTAAAAACGACATTTATAGATTGATTATACTTCCTTTTCGTATTTATAGAAAGAGTTTTTATATTTTATTCTAAGTAATTGTAGTCAGATGAGTTTGTGGAGTAGTCGGAGTTGTATTCTGAGCTACTGATTCCAAAATTAATAACTCCCGAGTAGTATAATAGTCCATAGATTATCCCGCCGATAAAAAGATAGAAAATTATCCAATGCCAGAATGGTTTTTTCCCGTATGTTTTTCGAGGTTTTGCCATATGGGAATTATGATGCAAGCAAGATCTAATGTCAATTTGATAGAATAAAAGAATATGAGCATGTTTTCCAACATTCATGAAGATTATTTAAGGAGTATCATCTTTGGTTTTCAAGACTCTTTAGTTTCAACTACTGGTGTAATTGCTGGAGTTGCTGCTGGAACTCAAAACAAAGAATTGGTTATCTTAGCTGGAGTTGTAACAATAACTGTTGAATCACTCTCTATGGGAGCTGGCCAATATATGAGCGAGAAGTCTGTGCACCAAATGGATAAAACAGGGAAGCATACAGACAGTTTGGTTGTAGGGGGAGGATTAATGGCGTTGTCATATTTCCTCGGGGGTCTCGTTGTGTTGACTCCTATCATTATTTTAAAGCTGCCTTTAGCAGCATCTTTAAGTATTGCCTTTGCATTAGCTGGACTTTTTGTATTGGGCTTATTTAAGGCACATATTGTAAAAGTTAATCCATTAAAATCTGCAATGGAAATTTTAATTCTTGGAGGAGCTGCGACGCTAATGGGGCTTTTAGTAGGAAAGTTTTTTAAAGTTTAGCTTGAGAAAATAAATAAAATAACCGCAATTGAAATCCCAACTGAAACGATCGTGAATCCAATCGAGAGATTTTTTAACCAATTAAATTCAGTTTTTTTGTCCATTAATTATTTCAGATATTTCTTTGGATAGTTTTTCTGGGTCATGTCTAATAATTCCTCGTCTTAAGGCATCTCCTTTTTCAGCTTTGATAATTACATCTTTAATTAAATTTTTTCTAATTACAATATATTTAGATTCATCCAAGTCATCCTCTACAGGATTTTCACCAAAATCTTCGTACCATTCTAGGGTGGCTCCCCTCGGCATTCTTGAATTAATTAATATAAAATCCACTACGCCTTTTCCTAAATATTTTTCAAGATTTTCAAGATGATCTTTGGCGGTGTATTTAGTAGTTTGACCATATTTAGTCATGAGATTCATAACAAATATTTTTTTAGCTTTTGAATTTTTTATCACTTCAGAAACCCCAGTTACCAGTAGGTTAGGAATAATGCTTGTATAAAGATCACCGGGCCCAATCAAAATGTAGTCTGCTTTTTCAATTGCTTTTTTTGCGTCTTCATTTAGCTCTGCTTCAGGTTTTAGATATGCTTTTACGATTCCTGCTCTTTTTTGCATTTTTTCCAAAACATCAATATGGGTTTCTCCAACTATTGATGTTCCATCTTCAAGATCTACGCAAAGATTTGTGTCTTTTGTGAACGTTATTGGGACTACATTTCCTTTGATCCTCAAAATTTTACCTACTTCAGAAATAGCTTTCTTCATGCTTCCTGTATTTTTTTCTAGGGTTGAAAGAAATATATTTCCAAAGCTATGTCCTTTAAGTCCTCCCTCTTCGAATCTGTAGTTAAACATATCCCGCATTAATTTAGAAGATTCAGAAAGAGCGACCAGGCATTGTCTTATGTCTCCAGGAGGAAGGACACCAAGTTCGTCTCTTAATTTTCCACTAGATCCGCCGCTATCCATCATGGTAACGATAGCTGTTAATTTAAAGTTGTATTTTTTAAGTCCCTCAAGGGCGACATAGCTTCCTGTTCCTCCCCCGATTGTAACGACTTTAGGTATTTTAGTCATAGATTAAGCTTTTTAATTCTGTTAAGTCTTTGATTTTAATTATATCTGAATTTTCGTATTCATTTTTTCGGTCAATTAAAATTAAGTTTGCGTCTGGATTTAATTTCCTAATTGATTCTAAAACTTCTAATTCATTATCGATAAAATAAATATTTAAATCTTGATAAATATCCAGGATCTCACTAATCTTTTCGAGTTTATTTCTAAAAACATGTATGTCATCTGGCTCAACTATATCTGAAAGAAAAGATATTTTTTGTTTTTGAAAACTTTCTTCTCCTTTTGAGAAAATTCCAATATTTCCAATTCTTCCTAGATCCTTGATGACTGAAGCGTCTTTATACACGTTTTTATTAAATAAATCAATATTCCAGAAGACTTTTTCTAGAGAATACCTATCGATTTCAGGATGATTTTCGATTATTTTTTCTAGAAAATCTGCAGGAGAGAAATATCCATATTCTTGTTTAATCTGAATATAAATATTTTTAATTTTAATTAAATCTTTATCTGATAAGTTAAAACTATCTACGATCTCACTGTAAAAATTTTCTAGAAATGATCCAGGGTTAAAAATAGTTTCGTCGATATCAAAGAGGAGTATTTTGCCTTTCATTTAATTGTTTCTTCGTTTAAATGAACTCCAATCACACTAGTTAAGGGAAAAATTTTTGTATTTTTTGAAAGAATGGTTCCTGGATTTAAAACTGAGCTCACTCCGATTTTTGATGAATCGCCAATTATTGCCCCAATCTTTGGGAGTCCTGTTTCTATTTCTTTACCATTATGTTTTATCTTAATAGTTGCTCCGTCGAGTCTAAAATTTGCAGTAATTGCACCTCCGGCAAAATTTATATTATTTCCTAGAATGCTGTCTCCTAGATAATTAAAATGCGCAACATTTGTATTATTTAGAATAATAGAATTTTTAACTTCTACACTATGCCCTATTTTTACATTATCTCCTATGATTACATTTTCTCTTATGTAAGCGCCGTGAGCTATGAAGCAATTTTTACCAATTATCGCTGGACCTTTAATAAAAGCTCCTTCCTCAACTACGGTCCCCTCCCCTAGTGTTACGTTTTGAGAAGAGTTTTCTTTAATAAATTCTGAAATTTTCGGAAGAACTTCCCAGACATTTTCTACTTCAAAAATTGATCTATGTTCGAAGTCTGAGAGGTCAAAAAATACATTTGGGCTAAATGTGTTATTCACAGGCAAATTATAACATAAAAATGAATGCTATAATGTTTTTATGGTAAAAGCGACGTTTGGAGGAGGGTGTTTTTGGTGCACTGAGGCAATTTTTCAAAGACTTAAGGGGGTAAATAGCGCAATTCCTGGATATTCTGGTGGAAATCTTCCAAACCCATCATATGAAGAAGTTTCAGAAGGAGAAACGGGTCACGCTGAAGCAGTTCAGATTGAGTTTGATCCTAAGGTAATCCCTTTTAAAAAATTACTTGAGGTCTTTTTCTATACTCATGATCCAACTACTCCAAATCAACAGGGAAATGATATTGGCCCACAGTATAGATCTGTTGTTTTTTATCATGATGATACTCAGAAAAAAATAACGGAAGAATTTATAAAAGAATTAGAAGAATCTAAAACTTTTTCTCGACCAATCGTGACTTTCGTAGAAAAATTTAAAAATTTCTATGAGGCAGATGATTATCACAAAAATTATTATGAAAGAAATAGAGATGCAATGTACTGTAGTTATGTGATTGGTCCAAAAATCCACAAGCTTTTAGAAAAGTATGGAAAAGAAATTAAGGATGAATATATTGAGAATTAATGGTAAAATATAATTAGGAGGAAATTATGGCAAAATCTAAAAGAAAAACTCTTGGTAAAGGACCATTCGCAAAAAGAAAAAGAGGAATAAGACGCGGAACAGGAAGATAATTAACCGAAAGTAAAAGCAAAAACTTCTACTCCCTCATCCTGGAACTCTAATTTAAGTGTGTGATTCTCAATTTTATCTAAATTAACTAGATCATATAATCTGTCTGAATTTACGGTCGTGATTCCATTAATAACATCGATTCCTGATTGATCATTTGAAATGAGATTCCCGTCTATATAAACTCTTACTTTTTTTGGAGCTTCGTTGGTTGATCGCATAACTAGGAAAACTTTTTTCGCATTAAAATTATATTCCAGTATAGACCCAGAAGAACTTTCTGAATACTCATTCGAAACTATCCACTTACCTCCAAGCGTAAATTTATTTCTTGGGATACTCTTCTCTAAAGTGAATGCGTATTCACCATTTGAAACATTTCCATTTGGATGAAAATAGAGCATTCTTTCTGATCCAAGATATGTTTCAGGCGAAAGAGAATTATAGACAATTTCATCTTCTTTGTTCTTAATCCCTGCTGTGATTTTGCTTCCAGCATCTTTTAAGAGTTCCTGTATCGCTTTTTCTGTAGCATCATATTCACCTTCTCCGAAATGGAAATATCTCACATTCCCATCTTTATCTATTAAGTATTTTGCTGGCCAATACTGATTTGAATAGGCACGCCATGTGGAAAAATTATTATCTTGAACAACTGGGTAAGCAATTTCATAATCTGAAATTGCAACTCTCAGATTATTTATATTTTTCTCAAACTCAAATTCTGGAGAATGGACTCCTATTATCATAAGTCCTTTATTTTTATATTTTTCATTCCAGTCTTTTAGATATGGAAGAGTTCTAATGCAATTTATGCAAGTATATGTCCAAAAATCAATTAATATTACTTTTCCACGAAGCTTTGAGACATGAAGAGGATTTGAGTTTACCCATTCACCTCCGGGAATTATTTCTGGAGCTGGTCCATAATTTTCAAGAGTGCTTGATGATTTTTCTGATTTTTTAGAGCCGCTATTAAAAATTTTATTGAGTTGATTTTTAACTGAAGGGTTATCCTCTATCTTTGTTAGTCCAGTTCCATATGAGGGGAATTTATCTAGTATAAAAATTTGAAATCTTCTGTCAATATTAAAAAATATTCCAATTGCAGTAAGAATCATAAACGCTCCGAATATTTTTTGAATCTTAGTTGTGTTAGGTAGAAGCCATGGGATCTTTTGGAGAAGTCCGCGTCCACCAATCATAATTGCAAACATAGGTATCGCAGTTCCTAAGGCATATGAAAGAGTTATGAAAAATGCAGCAAAATTTACCGTGCTGGTTGCAGCCAAAGTTATAACAGAAGCTATTATTGGTCCAACACATGGTGTCCAAACAAGCCCCAGGCTTAATCCGATTAATATTCCGCCATGGAATCCTTCGTGATTTCCATTGACGGAAAATTTTGTAGATAGACGCGAAAAAAGTCTTTCCATAAAAACTTGAAAATTTTGGAGTATTAAGCTTATTCCAAAAATTAAAATAATAACTACTGAAAGGCTCCTTAGTGCATCAGCGGATATACCGGTTGCTTTGACTATAGCTGAAAGAAAAAGAGTAAATAAAGTAAAGCTTAAAATAAATCCAAAAACGATTCCTAACGGTTTTCTTTTCGAACCAAAACTTCCTGATAAAACGATAGGAAGAATTGGGAGAATACACGGAGAAAGAATTGTTATTATTCCAGCTAAAAAAGCAAAAGATATTAAAATTATCATATTAAATTAACCTCTGATTCTGGTTTTAGTTTAAAATCCAGAATCGCAAATTATTTAATATTTGCTAAAATTTCGTCGATTTGACCACCGTTCCATTTGGTAATTTCATTTCCGCTAGAATCAATTTGTATAAAAGTATGCTGATAAGTAATATTGTACTTTTTTGCCAAATCTTTTTCTGCCTCATCTGTATCAGGATCATTGTAGTTAACTCTAATAACTACTAAATCTTCAGGAATTTTACTAACGTTTGATCTTATGTTTTCATCAGTCGGCCTACATGTTGGACACCAGGATGCGTAAAAGAAAAGTACTCGCCTCTTGTTATTAGCATTTTCGAAAGCATCATCCGAATACTCAATATATCTTGAGTCTGAGTTTTCCATTACGTCTTTTTCCATAGAGTTATCCTCTTTCACCATGGTACCTTTATCATTCTGCATCATAGTTTCGTCATTGGGTTTATTCTGTTGATTTGCAAGAAAGAAACCTCCTCCAAAAAGAGCTAAGATTCCAACTGCTCCTAAAATTAAAAAATTTTTATTAATTTTTATTCACCTCCAATCTTAATGATTTCTATCGTTATAAATACGTCCAATAATTTTTGCGAGTATCATTGCGATTAATATATAAACAAGCCACGGATCAAGATCATGGTTCAATTCTTGAAAAGCAATAGCAATCCCTAAAAGAGCTACGCCTGTTAAGAATGCTAAATGTCCTGCTAGTAGTTTATGATAATTTTCTCGTTCATCTCCGGATCTTTCTTTCCAAATGAACGAAGCGAAAATTCCTACAAAAAGTAACAAAGAAATTACCAGCATGCTGACTAATGGTGGAGGCATTAAGATTCCAAACGGGTTGAGGCAAAATATGAGTATTAGTAGTAGAGTTAATGAAATTAATATTTCAGAAATAAAATAATTATTTTTCATACTTGAATATTTCTTCAACATTTTTCTTAAAATATTTTGCTATCTTTATTGCAAGTAGTACTGAAGGGGTATAGTTCCCTTTCTCTATTGCAATAATAGTTTGTCTAGAAACATTTAAGGCGCTCGCCAGCTCTTCCTGTGTTTTTTTTATTTTTATTCTTTCTTGAAAAACACGATTAGATATTTTCCCATCCATATACCTGCCCTATTTAAAATAGGACATCTTTGTATAAATGTCAAGTTAACTTTACATTTAATAATTAAATAATTACGGTAAGCTAGAATAACTATCAATGAATGTGTTATCATTTGCTTGCCTGCCAACTGATGGCAAAAAATAAAAAAAACAAAAGTTTAAATTTATTAGTATTTAGAAAGCCATTTCTTCCTGTATTAATTCCATTTTTCCTAAGACTACTAGTGGTTGTTACTCTAATTGGTTTTTTCGGTGGAGTTATTAAAACTCTTTTAGGGCTTCAGCTTTTACTAGACCATTCCATTGAGGAAGCTTTGAGAGAATTAATATTAAATGTGATTACGCTTCTTGCTGTTATAGAAGTAATTAGGACCGCAATGAGTTATTTAAGCGATGGAAGAGTTAAGGTAACTTTTATAGTGGACACTGTGTTGATTGTAATGCTTAACGAAATAATTTCTTTATGGTTTAAGGGGCCAACTCTCGTAAGTGTTGGAATATTAGTAATTATAATAACAACTCTTATTTTTGTAAGACTTTTAGCGATCAGATTTTCTCCGGATGGAGATTAGTTATTGACCTAAAGAGCGAGTTATATCTACTTGTCTATACTCTCAATGTGTGTTTAAATTTGTAGAGTGAAAAATAGAATACATTACGGGTTACTCTACTTAGGTTTATTGTTAGTTCTCATCCCGATATCGGTTTATATTCTTGCTTCATCTCAGGATAAGGAAAAATATGATAAAAAAGTTTTAGCCGCAAATGATGTTAAGATAAGTCCAGTTCAGTCCCAAGTAAAAGAAAATATACTTAAAGAAATTACAGATGGTTATTTTATTTCAGAAGAGGGAGACTATTCTGCTGTAATTAAAAATTTAGAAACCGGAGAGGAATACTATTATAATTCAGAGAAAAAATATGATAGTGCAAGTCTATATAAGTTATGGGTAATGGCTGTAGTATATCAAGAGATTAAAGATGGAAAACTTAAGTTAGATGATATTCTGAGTGCTCCTCTTATTGATCTAAACGATACTCTTTCTGCGGTTACTCCAACCCCTACACCTCCTGATTTTTCTCCTGCGCCAATTACGGGAGAGCCAGAAAAAATCAGCATGACAGTTGAAGAAGCTTTGGAAAAAATGATTACAGTTTCTGACAACTATGCAGCTATATTATTATCATCAAAAGTTGGAAGTAAAAAAATTGCAAATTTTATTAAAGATTCAGGATTTACAAATTCTAATTACAAACAACCTCCTCAGACATCGGCAAAAGATATTAGTTTATTTTTCGATGCTCTTTATAAAGGAGAGATTATCGACCAAGAATACTCAAGTCAAATGATCGATTTATTAAAAAGACAAACACTGAATGATAGAATTCCTAAATATTTAGAGGATGTGGAAGTGGCACATAAAACTGGTGAGTTGTTTGGGTCTAAGCATGATGGCGGAATTGTTTACTCCAAAAAGGGGAATTATATTTTAGTAGTACTATCTGAGACTAAAGATTATAAAAAGGCTGCTGAAAACATTGCTAAATATTCGGAAGCAATCTATAAATATTTTGACTCTAAATCTAACTGACTTCCTGATATTCAATTTTTGTAACAATTGAATTTTTTCTTTGTAATGGCGAATTTCGTACTTGCTTTCTATAATACTCTTGAACAATTATTTTTGAGTAATCACTAACTTTTTGTATAAATTCAATTCCTTCTAGATGATCCATTTCGTGCTGGATTACTCGAGCTAGAATTCCATCAGTTTTTAGTTTAAATTTTTTCCCATGCTCGTTTGTAGCAGAAACTTCAATCTCTCTTGGTCTTAAAACCGGTCCGAAGTCAGATACGCTTCCACAGCCTTCATATATAAGGTTTTCATGCTGAGATTTAAAAGTAATTTTAGGATTTATGTAAACTCTTAGTTTATCAGTCTTTCCAAGCTTTCTAGCTTTTGTAGATCGTGGATGAGTTATAAAAACCATATAATTTTCCCCAATTTGCGGAGCAGCAATTCCTATTAAGTCAACTTTGTACATGGTTGAAGTTAGATCTCTTATTAATTTTTTTATTTCCAAAGAATTAACATCTTTAACAATTTTATTATTGGCTTTTAGACGGGGATCACCTGCTCTTATTACTTTTCTTATTGCCATACGCTAAATTATATCAAATTTAAAATTATTTAAACCCTTTTTCTACTTGACTTGGCAATCTATTTTCATATATAAGTTGTATATATTTATGGCAGCAATAAAAAATAAGTCTATAAAATCTGCCAATATCTCACGAAATAAATCTTCTGAAAAATTTGCGCTACTTAGTGTTTTTGATAAATCGAGAATTATTGAATTTGCAAAAGTTTTGGACTCTTTAAATTATAAAATTATCTCAACTGGTGGAACCGCAAAAACCTTAATGGACGCAGGGTTGAAAATTGTTCCCATCCAAGAAATTACTGGAAATCCAGAAAGTTTTGATGGAAGAATGAAAACAATTAGTTTTCAGATTGAAAGCGGTATTTTATTTGATAGAAAAAACTCAAAACATATTAAAGAAGCGAAAAAACTAAAAATAAAATCAATTGATATTGTAGTCTGTAACTTATATCCCTTTGAAAAGACTATCTCAGATCCAAAAGTTACATTTAAAAATGCAATTGAAAATATAGATGTTGGAGGGCCTACTATGATTAGAGCTGCTGCAAAAAATAATAAAAATGTTTTGGTAATAACAGATCCTTCGGATTATGAAAAAATAGGAGAACTATTGAAAAGTAAAAAGATCGATGAAGAAATAAGAATAAATCTTGCTGCAAAAGCTTTTAGGCATTTATCTTTTTATGATTCTCAGATTGCAAGCTTTTTGGATTTTGAAAAAAAGTTTAATGAGGAAATAGCCATTCCCGGCAGAAAAGCAATTGATTTAAGATATGGAGATAATCCCCATCAGAAAGCTGCGGTATATATCGAGCCAAATACCAATTCACCATTAGGAAAACTAGAAAAAATTACAGGGAGAGATTTGTCAGCAACAAATTTTACAGACATCGCTTCAGGACTTGAATCGGTTAGGGGCTTAGAGGAAAATGCAGCAGTAATTATAAAACATAATAGCCCATCTGGAATCGCATTAGCAGTGTCAACCTCAGAGGCTCTTAAGAGAGCCGTAGCGGCGGATCCAGAATCGGCGTTTGGTGGGGTAATTGTTTTAAATCAACCCATAGATTTAAAAACCGCAAAAACTTTTTCAGATTTTAAAGAAGAAAATGGAGTATTAATAGATATTATTGCTGCTCCAAGCATTAAGGAAGAAGCAGTAGAATTTATTAAACAAATTAGAAAATCTACGGGAATTTATGTTTTTGGAAAAATTCCAAAGAAAAGATCAAATAATAAACATCTAAGATTTTTTGATGGTGGATTTATTATGCAGGATTGGGACGATGGGTTAAATTTCAAGAACTGGAAAGTTGTAACAAAAGCAAAACCCTCCGCCTCGCAGATGCGACAAATGAAAATAGCATGGAGTTTTATTGGAAGAATTAGATCGAATACTATTATAGTCGTTGATAAGAGCTTGCCAATGACAAGGGGGATTGGTTCGGGTCAAACTTCTAGAGTAAGAGCTACTAAAATTGCACTAGAGCAAGCAGGAGAAAATGTAAAAGGTGCAATTCTTGCGAGTGATAGCTTTTTCCCATTTAATGATAGTGTAAAGCTTGCAGTTAAAGCAGGAATTTCGGCAATAGTTCAGCAGGGCGGAAGCGTAAATGATCAGGCATCAATTGACGAAGCAAATAAGGCAAATATTCCAATGGTCTTCACTGGGCAAAGAAAATTCTGGCATTAATTTTTTAAGTATTTATCAATATTCTCAAGATGTTCTCCATAGCTAACGGAGCAGTGTATTTCTCTATTTTTATCATGCAGATAAAAAATACAATCTGTTTCTTCTGGATTTAATACAGCATCAATTGCTTCAATGCTGGGGTTTGAAATTGGATGTGGGGGGAGACCTGAATACTTATATGTGTTAAATCTTGAATCTGTATTTCTTATATCAGATCCAGTAACTATGGACCACCATTTTCCATCGCGTTTACCAATTGCATACTGAATGGTTGCATCAATATCTAGTTTTTGATTTTCTTCAAGTCTGTTCCACATAACCCCTGCAATTAGTGGCATATCGCTTGGTCCACCTGCTTCCCTTTCAATTAAGGATGCAATTTTTATAGCTGTGGTCCATTTAATATTTTTTTCTTCGAACGCGCTGAAATAATTTGAAAATTTAGTATTAAAATTATTTATCATACGAGCTGCAATTAGTTGTCCATTTTCCTTAACAGGAATTAAATAAGTGTCGGGAAAATAAACCCCTTCAGTGTATTCATCTTTTTGGGTGGTGTACACTGTGTTCCATTTTTCTAATTCGCGCTCACTCCAGTTAAATGTTTCTTTTAGTCTTTCTCCGATTTGTTCTTTTCGCATTCCCGGAAGTACAGTTACCCATTTTAAATCAGGTCCTTCAGAGAGTGCTTCAGAAATTTCAAAAGCGTTCATGTTTTTTGATAAGTAATATCCACCTGGTTCAATTTTGTTTCTGCCTTTTAGAGTCATTGCTATTTCAAAGCTCGTCATTGATTTTACGAATCCTGCTTCTTCAAGTTTTAATCCTGCTACTTCTTTCCTTTCAGAATCTAATGTGAATATTTCAGTCTTAGTGCTTTTCCCAGGTGCTGCAAATGGGTTTAGGAATATAAGAGCTAAAAGTATTGAGATGAAAATTAGAATTAATAAAAATAACTTTTTCATGGGGATTTATTATATCAGTTATTAGAAATCTAGGATATGAAGTATCCTCGTGAGAAAAAGAATGTGAGGATAAAAAGAAGCACAAATGAGATTGTGAAATAAGCAAATTTTGCTTTATTACCAAGAAAGCCGACGCATATATAGATTATAAAGGCAACTAAAATGTAGCGAGGTAGTGCGCTAAATGTACCGGAAGAAGCAGGAATTAAAACAACTAAGAAGGAAAAAAGAATATACGAAAATCTCACTTTCTTTTTTAATGCATAGATAATAATAAGTGAAATAAATATAAAACTAAAAATTTCTAGAAGTGCGATCCACCACTCGAATTGTGTATAAGAATTAGTGATTAGAATTTTTATATATCTAAAAACAGTTTGACCGAAAAAAATAAAGCTATCTACAGAACGATTATTTAGGAAGTTGCCTTGAGCTTTTATAAAATATAAAAAGTTACCCTCTTGAACTTGATTATAAGTTGCATAAATAATAAGTCCTGCGGGAGTTGCCCAAATTCCACTTTTTAAAAAATTTTTAATTGACCAATCTTTGCTTTTATAAAATTCGTAAATAATAACTGGAAATATACAAATTCCTACAAACCGCGTTAGAGTTAAAAGTGAGCCAATAAAGCTTGCTAGGATCCAATTTCTTTTTCTTGCAAAATAAAGCGAAGAAAAAAGAAGAAGTAAAAAGAGACCTTCGCTATAGATTGCTCCAAAGAAAAATGAAGTTGGAAAAAATAGAATGCTTAAGATACTGATTCTTATTTGTTCTTCAGAAAAGTCTAGAGATAAAAGTTTGTAAAGCATTAAAAGGGATAAAAAGAATGAAAGATTAGAGATTAAAAGTCCTCCGAAAAAATATGCATTGTCAAAGTTTTCGTGTGCACCAAATAAGTATGAAACAGGCTTAATTAGTGTCGGATAAAGAGGGAAGAATCCATAATTATTTGTATATCCATTTGCTGCAATTGTTATATAGTGAAGTCCGTCAAAATTTGCCCAGGACGAAAGATGTAGTTTATCGGATATTGTTTTGTCATTATTTCTTGCATCAGTGATACTTGTATATTCGTATCCTGGTCTGTAGTCAAGTTTTTTTTCAGCAGCAAAAACAGGAATGAAAAGTAGTAGCCGCCATAGTATGAATGATAAAGCCAGGAATGCAAATGTTTTCCTTTGCATAAATTTAGTATAACAAAGCGTTTTTAAATTGCTATGATATAATCCGCAGATGCGACCAAAAGAAACGCTTTTAAAAAATTCTGATATTTTTTTTAATCCCATTCCTGACAAAAGGATAACAGGTCCAAAAGCATGGGCCCTCAACACCGTTCTTCGTCTTGGAGCGTTGGTGATGTGTCCTGGGGATGATATCGCAATGATTGCAGCGTCCACATCAAATGCTATTGATCCGCATGCTGCATCCCCCGCAGCAATATTATATGAAAGTCATAGATTATCTAGGCCTAAGTTTGTTTATCTGGTAAGAAGAAATACTACTCATGATAGATCATTATGAAAAAAATAATTCCAGTTTGGAAACCAGTTAGCTGGACTCCTTTAAAAGCTGTTTTAGAATTTAAAAAAAATATACCTGAACTAAGAAATAATGTAATTTCTTATGCGGGCCGTCTTGACCCAATGGCAGAGGGAGTTTTACTTCTTTTGGTTGATGACGAAAATAAAAAAAGCCATGAATATGAAGATTT
>CAZMGC010000003.1:15744-55943 GCA_964565795.1 uncultured Gammaproteobacteria bacterium | reverse complement strand
GTTTCATAACTACTCGTCTCTGTTGCTCTCAAGTTTTGTCAATTCAAAACCTGTATCAAATTCCGTTTAATAGGGTAAGAATTTGATCACCAGCTATTACTAGCCAGAGCTTATGCTCCATCCCCGTTTTAAGATCTGTCTGGACTTTCCTCTCCTTGCGGAGTAGCAGATCTTCTTCCCGGCAATGATTATTATAACACATAAGCTTATAGTAATTCAAGAGAATGCGGTTGAGAGAGCATCAACCGCTAGATAAATTCTTCTAAATTATCTTCTTGCATGTGGCCTTGTCCAATGAGAGTTTCTCCAAACGATATCTGTCGTTCCATTTCTCAGTCCTGAGGTACGCTGAATGGATTTTCTTATTGGACGTTCTTTAAGAATCACCTTTAGCATTCTTCCTTTGGGAAGTTCTTGCGAACCTCTTCCAGAAGGACCTAGCTGCACGACTCTTTCACCTCTCTCATTATTTCCTCCTGGTCGGCCAGCGATCAAAGGAGAAATAATAGTTAGATTTTGGATAAGATTTGCAGCGCCAATACCATCGACGTCAATATAAATATCGCCGCCGGTAATAGTTTTGTGCCATCCTGTTTCATCTGGTGTGTCTGCAATCAATTGTCCATCAATTCTTATTTCGGGTGACATAATTATCACCTCCTTTCTTCAAGTTTTACTTAATTTAGGCCACAAAAAAACCTCCCGAAGGAGGTTGCTCTCATTTTTGTGACTTAAAGATTTACTTAACCACTAAAACTACCAACCTCCTAAAGAAGGATCCAAATAGTAAAAAACTGGTAGTTTTCGTAAACATTCGGTTATTATAGCAATTAACTTACTGTATTACAAAGCATTTTGTATTCACAGTTAACGCAAAGAACAGATCCCGAACATTTAAATTCACTTTTTTCTATCTCTGAAATTTTTTCTATCAGATCATCTTCGAGTTTATTTAAATCTTCTTCTGTAAAATTCATAGATTTTTTTGTATTGCCATCAAGAAATTGAAGGGTTAGGGTTATGTCTTTTGCATCATGTTTTAAAACTTCATCGTTAACTTTATTTGCAGCAAGTGCATAAATTGCTAATTGAAGCCTGTGTGCATCCGAAGCTTTTGGATTATCTTCGCCAGTTTTATAATCGATAATTTCAATTCCATTTTCTGTGGGATCAATTCTATCAATTTTTCCAAAAACTTTAACACCATTTTTTAAAGTAAAATTAAATGGATACTCTAATTTAAGTGGAGTATTTTTATTTTTTGATTCATCTTTATAAAAATTTTTTAAAATTTTTACCCCTTGTTCATATCTTTCTTCTTCATGTTTTTTATTTGCATAACCATCGCTTATCCATTCTTCGTCCAGAATCTTTATAAGTTCTTTTTCCGAGGGAAAAGTTTTTGTTTCCTGAGCTAATTTATAAAAGTTTTGAAGAGTTGCATGAATTGAAATTCCAAAACTTTGAGCACTAGTTGCCGGACTTGGAATGTTATAAATTACCCTGGCTTTATAATGAAGCGGACAAATATCAAACATTTGAAGATTTGAAAATGTGATGTAGCTAACTTTAAAATCATTTTTTGGTTCTACTGTTTCTTTTTTGTCCTCATAAGAGGAAAGAACTTCAGTTAATGAAAGTTGTTTAACGCTTTTTTTAACTTCTCCTTTTTTTTCAAGTTCAGGGAGAGCTTCGAAAACGAAAGGAGAAATTTTCTTGGCTCTTTTTCCTGTTCCATAAAAATCTGCTGCTGTAAAAAATAATTTTTCTCGAGCTCTGGTCATTCCTACATAAAAAAGTCTTCTTTCTTCTTCAAGATGAAAATCAGTTTCGCTTGTTAATTTCTCTTTAATAATTTCAGGAGGTAAAGGAATTTTTTCCGATCTTTCTCTGCTAGGAAATCTATCGGAAACAAGATTAACTAAAAAGACTACATCGAACTCTAACCCTTTTGAAGAATGTACAGTTAAGATATTTACTGCATTTCGATCTCTAACGTCTGTGTCAGCGGCAGTAGGACTATCTCCCATTTGAAGCATTAAGTTTAGCCACTCAGTTAAGGTGAAAATATTTGCGTCAGTTCTTTCTGTCTCAAAATTTTTAACTCTATCGAAAAACTTTGCGATATTTTGAACTTTTCTTTCATCTTTTACAGAATCTGTTTGATTTAGTGTTTCATAAATTCCTGATTCTACTAAAAAATCATAAAGAATTTGACCAGCTTGTTCATTTTTGCTTTTTTCTAAATGTTTAACTGCCATTAATCTAAAATTAGTTAATTTTTCTTTTGTTTCTTCTTTCAAAAAACTTTGATCGAGATTTTCAAGTGTTTCAAAAAGAGTTAAGTTTTTTTTCTTAGCAAAGTTAAGTAAATAATTTAACTCGACATACGGAATTTTAAAAATATCCATTGATAAAACTCTGAAAAGTGAAATACTGTCAGAAAGATTTGTTAAAAAAATTAAATATGCTATAAGATCTTTAATTTCTTCCTGTTGAAATAAATAACCAGGGCCTAAAAATTGATAGGGAATCTTGTGTCTTGAAAGGGCAGCGGTAATAAGTTGTGCATGGTTGTTTGCCCTAACTAAAATCGCAATATCTTTATATTCGTATTTTTTGGAAAGTTCAGTAATATTTTTTGCAATTTCATCTGCTTCGTCTTCTGATCTTTGTTCATAAATTAAATCAATTTTTTGTGGCTTAGAATTTGACTCAGCGATTAGTTTTTTATCAATACTTTCTACAATCTCCAACCTATTTGGATTATTTTTCTGAATCAACTGGTAACTTGAATCAAGAATTGTTTGAGTGGATCTGTAATTTCTGATGAGAGTTATGATTTCAGCATCCGGAAAACTTTTTTTAAATTGTAAAACATTGCTAACCGCTGCGCCCCTAAATCTATAAATAGATTGATCATCATCAGCAACAACTGTAATGTTTTTGTCTTCTCCAGCGATTAAAATCGCCAATTCGTTTTGTGCATAGTTAGTGTCTTGGAACTCATCAACCATTATAAATTTAAATTGTTTTTGATATCTATCTAAAACATGTTTTCTGGTTCTGAAAAGTTTAAGAGTATTTGAAATCAGATCTGAAAAATCCATTAACGAATTTTTCACTTTAAGTTCTTCATATTTTTTATAAGCATTTGCAAGTTCTATATATTGTTCGCTGTCTGTATTCTTGTTTTTCTTAGCCCAATTCAGATAATCATCTGGTGTGATATCTTCATCTTTAAGTCTTGAAAAATGAGTAAGTAGCCCATCGAGAAATTTTGTAGGATTTCCAAGAGGTCTAAATAAATTTAGGCCAAGATCAAAAATATTTTTCTGCATAAGAAGCACACCCTCAGATTCCGAGATTAATTTATAGCTTGGATCAAGTCCTATGTGATGAGCTTCATCTCTAAGTATGCGATCACAGAATGAATGAAAAGTATTTATCCAGAGGTTTGTGTATCCGTAAGGCAAAAGCTTATCTATTCTTTCCTGCATTTCATATGCAGCTTTTTCAGTGAATGTTAAAGCAAGGATAGAGGAGGGTAGTATTTCTTCATTTGTAATAAGATGTCGCATCCTTTCTGTCACTACAGTAGTTTTGCCTGTGCCCGCTCCAGCAATTATTAAGAGTGGACCTTTGCCATGTTGAACCGCTTTTTCTTGTTCTTTATTGAGTTTTCGATCAGACATTTGAATTCGAAGTGTTATTAACTCTAGCATAACTTACTGGTATAATCAACGTAACTTGAAATGAAAAAAGCAGAAAAAATTGAATTAACATTTCTCAAAAAAGAAAAAATTTCAGGGGATACTTATTCGTTTTATTTTGATAGGAAAAATTTAAATTTTAATTTTTTACCTGGACAATACATAAAATTTTTTTTATATATTGAAAAACCTGATGATAGAGGAACATCTAGATATTTCACTATTTCTTCAAGTCCGAGCGAAAAAGAATTCTTAGCTATTACCACGAGGATAGTGAAGAGTTCATTTAAAATAAAGTTAAATAGTTTAGCTCCTGGGGAAAAAGTTAGAGCTTTTGGGCCAATTGGATATTTTGATTTTGATATTAAAAGCCCTAATGAGCAAATTTTTTTGGCAGGAGGAATTGGTATGACCCCTGCTCATTCTATTCTAAAATTAGTTGATCACAAAAAAGCCAAAATAAAAATACTTCTTATTGTCTCTTTTCAGAAATTATCGGATATAATTTTTTTTGAAGAACTTAAAGAAATTGAATCAAGAAATAAAAATATAAAAATAATTTACACTTTAACGAAAGAATCTAGAAAAATAGAAAATTTTGAAATGGGGCATATTAACGAAAAAATCATAAGGAAATATTCTCCAGATTTTAAAAAGGCAAAATATTTTATCATTGGATCTGAATCATTTGAATCAGATATGTTTGAGCTATTAAAAAAAATGAAGATTGATGAAGAAAATATTTTCAGTGAAAACTTCCCCGGATACTAATCAATAAGTTTTTTTTCGATCTCAAAATCTAATTGTCTAGTCGATTCAAGTTTTTTCCCAATTCTTTGAAATGAAGAAACAACATTATTAAATTGGGTTGAAGAATTTCCAATATGTCTTCCCAGGGTTCCAAGGTTTTCATCAACTTTTTCATAATCTACTTTAAGCGCTCTAAGCATTGCGAATACTTCCCGACTTTTTGATTCAATTTTTTTTCCTTCAAAAGAAAGAAGTATTACCTGAAGATGGGCATAAAGTGTAGTGGGAGAAACTGCATAGACTCTCATTCTTCTGGCATAATCTAAAAGGCTTGCGTCATTTGCGATTTCATAGTACACGGGTTCACTTGGGATATACATGAGACAAAAATCCATTGTTCCTTCTTCAGGCAAAATATATTTTTTAGAAATTGCATCAATATGTTTTTTTACATCTTTAATAAATTCCTTTTTATACGAATCTTTTTCCATGGAGCTTTCTGCTTTTGTCATTTTTTGAAAATTTTCCATAGGAAATTTTGAATCAATTGGCAAAATCCCGGCGTCTGTCTTTATAGCGGCATCAACTTTTTCTCCAGATCTAAATTGGTATTGAAGATTAAAACTATTCTTAGGGAATGTTTGCGCTATTAAATCTTTTAAAACTTCCTCTCCTATATTTCCTCGAAGTTTTGGACTTTTTAAAAACTCCTGAAGTTCCCGCATGCTTCTTCCAATTTCTGACATTTTTCCTACCTCGTGACTCACATCTCTAATAACTTCAGCTGCCTTAGTTAATCTGTCATTGATTTGCTTGTTATTTTCCTGAAGAGTTTTGGTCATCTCCAAAGATGTGTCTCTCATCGATTGATTCAAGGTTTTATTAGTTTGATCAAGGGATGTCTGCATGCTTTTAAGCCATTCAACAAGCGCTTTATTGTCTCCCTGAGGAGATTGTGACTTTTTTGAAAGGAGATAATAAAGGATAAAGAAGCCTGAGACTATGGCGACTAAGATAATGAGCAGATCTAGAGACATAGTTGATATTTTACCACTAAAAGTAAAGAGATGGGTCTGCATTTACTTTTTGCCAATTTTTTTCTTTATTATTAAAGAAAGCGGCAGAAGCAATCATGGCTCCGTTATCTGTGCAGAGGTTTCTAGGTGGAATAAAAAGTTTAATTTGTGTTCCGCTATTATTTATTGAAGATTCCAATTCATCACCTAGTTTTTGGTTTGCAGCAACACCACCTCCAACTAGAATAGATTTAACTTTATATTTTTTAGCAGCTTTCATTGTTTTGTTTACCAAAACGGAAACAATTGCATGTTCAAGAGATGCACAAAGATTACATAAAGTTTGTTCATCAACTTTTTCTTTAGAGATTTGTTCCCAACTTACCTGATTAGTGCTAGTTCTAAGAATTGGAAAATGTAGCTGAGTTTCTCTTAAAAATGCTGCTTTGAGTCCGGAAAAAGAAAATTCAAAATTTTTACTCCCTATCATGGGTCTAGGAAATGTAAAAGCTTTTGGATCTCCTTTTTTAGCAAGCTGTGCAATTTTTGGTCCACCTGGATAAGCATATCCAAGAAGACGAGCGCATTTGTCGAAGCATTCTCCAGCAGCGTCATCTCTAGTTCCTCCCAACCATTTAATATCGCCATGTTTTCTAATAAGAACTAAATCAGTGTGTCCTCCAGAAACAATTAAAGATAGTGCAGGGAATTCTATCTCTTCCTGATTGGTGTCAATAAAATTTGCATAAATATGACCAATTAAGTGATTCGTAGGAATTAAAGGGATATTATTTGCATAAGAAATTGTTTTTGCAGTTTCCACTCCAATTAAAAGTGAGCCGATTAATCCCGGTCCATAAGTCACAGCAATTTTATCAATATCTTTTAATTTTACATTTGCTTCCGAAAGCGCTTTCTTAATTACTGGGATTATATACTTTACTTGTTCGCGCGCTGCGGTTTCAGGAATTATCCCACCAGTTTCTGAATGCATAGGAAGAGAAGAGGAGATAACGTTAGATAGAAGAGTAACCTTTTTAGAATTTTTAGATGCTTCTATGATTGCTGCGCTTGTTTCATCGCAGCTGGTTTCGATGCCTAAGATGAGCATAATTTAGAGGGAGCCAGTTTTAACTACAGAACCTTTTTTAATATTATATTTTTTCGCGAGTCCGCTGTTTATTTCAAGAACTTTATCAGATGCAGAATCAGGTTGGTATATTTCAAGATTTGCTTCACTTGTTCCTGGTTTAGCGTTCTCAATAACGGTGGTTACTTTATCTCCGTTTATATAAACAATATCAATTGGATAATCCATATTTTTCATCCAGAATGAATAAAAATCTGGTTTATCAAAAACAAAAAGCATTCCCTGGTTTTCTGAAAGTTTTTTAGTGTTTGAGAGACCAATCTGTCTTTCTTTTTCTGTCTTTGCGATCCTTACATTGAATGTCTTATCGTTAACTGTAACCTGAGTTGCTTTTTTGCTCATAACAAAAGTTATGATTAATAGTCCTACGAATAGGACTACAGCGGTTCCAATTAGAAGTCTTAAATTTTCTTTAATGAATTTAAATATATTCATGTTAACCCTTTATTTTATTAATTAAAGCAGTAGTAGATTTATTATCAATTTGTTTAATAACTACTTTTAGTTCTGCTCCAATTGATTCGCTCTGTTTTTTTCTCTTTTCCGTTTGCGAATCACCATCTGTTATAGCTATAACTTCAGGCCTAATTTGAATCATTATTCTATCATATTCCTTATCCGTTGTCACGCCTATAAGAGGAATAATATAATCAACATCGCCAATTGAGGAAACTACTATCTGTCTATTTTTTTGAGAATTAATGGGGCGACCTTTTCCTTTTCGTTTTTCTATACTCTCGTCGCTTTCTAAGAGTAAGATTAAAATGTCACCTTCTTTTTTTGCAGCTTCTAAAAATAAAATATGTCCTGGATGAATGATATCGAAACATCCTCCAGCTAAAACAATTTTTTTATTATCTTTTTTTAATTTACTAATTGTTTCAGAAAAATTATTAAGATCAAGAATTTTTCCTGCCATTATTCTTTCGTTCCTCTTAAAAATACTGCCTGCCAAGGTCTGTAGTTTGAGTTAAAGGTATCATTAATTATTACTTTTCCATTTCTAGTAACTGTTCTTGTAAAAATGGTTTTTGCTCCTGCGGCTGCAAAATCTACCTGTTTAATTGTTCCTTTTGGAAGATTTGGATCATCTTCATATTTAGGTTCTGGTGCAGGGGATTGAGAAAGAATTACGGGGGTAGAGATTTCCGAAATTCTTCCGTCACTTGTGCCATAAAGCATAAATGTTAGTCTTTGTTCAGCAGGATCCATTACGGTTTGAATAAGTATATGGTGTCCAGTGTCATTCTTAAATTTTAAATCAATATTTGGAGTATAAATCGCTGCATCAATTCCAGGAGGAGAGTCCTGTTCATAGTAACTTACTCTATATGCATGTTGATTCCTTTCAGTAATTGGTAAACCTGCGTTTAAGAGAGCTCTAAAAAAAGTAGTCGAAACTTGGCAAACTCCTCCTCCATCCCCCAGAACTGTTCTTCCATTCTGGATAACATAGGCTTGTTTATAACCCGTTAAAGATGAGACGTCGCCAATAGTATTATTAAATGAAAAAACTTCCCCCGGAGGAATTAATACGCCGTTTAGTCGGGATGCAGCAAGGCTTAAATTGTAAATTCTATTCTCGATAGAACCCTTGAATGTAGAAGTTCCAGTTCCTATTAATTCTTTTATGCCCATTTCATTAACCTTGTCAGTGGTAAGATTTGGTTTTAGAATTTTTATAGGAATTTGAATCGTAGCTACTTTTTTAATTGAAGAACTTGAAATTAATTTCGCTTTTGAAATAATCTGTTTGTTCAACTCTTCTTTATTAACTTCCTGTCCATCACTTGAAGCTTTAAATTCCGTAACTCTTCCATTTTCGAAATTAAACACAGCTTCTGTAGGTTTTTCATTAATTTCTTGAATAAGTGGATCAAGTTTTTTATAAAGTTTTTCATTAGAGAATTTATATGACGAAGAAAGATCAACGCCCATTGTGTATGCTTGGAATATTAGGCTTATGTTTGTTATTGGATCTTTAGATCTTCCAATGCTTAATGCCTGAGTGGTTAATAGGTTTTCGTCATATCCAAATTCAATTTCTTGAGCAGAAATAGTAGCTAGTTTATCCTCATATGAAAATATAAAAGCAGCATTTGAGGCTTCATTATTTTTCCTAATAAAATATTCTTTTACATCGCTTTCATTTTTATTGCTAAAATCGATCCCGTCAATTCTTACTCCTGGATAAATTTTATTTTTGTAATATTGCTGAAATCCGATATAGGAAAAGCTTGAAACTAAAAATAGTGCAATTATAGCTCCAGCAGAAAACCAGAAAGTAATTCTACTTGCTCTTTTGATATGTTTTTTTTCGATTTTTTTTATTTTTTTAACGGAAGAATTCATTGTGTGAAGGCAACTGATATTATACTATATAAGTATGCCAGAAGGAACGATTTATCAGGAGGGGATATCTGTTACTCAAAATAGCTCAGCACCTCAACCCGGAGCGCAGGTTTCCTATGTAAATCCAGATGGTGTAGAAAATGAAGGAAAGCCTTCAGGGTTTCATCCAAAAAAACTACTAAAAATTGGTTTTCTGCTTTTTATAATTTTAACAATAATATTTGTTATTCTGTCTTTGGTTTTGTCCAGGGGAAGCACAGAAGAAAAAAATGTAACCCTCACGTATTGGGGAATAAAAGAGGAGGCGGAAGTGTTAGAGCCGATTATCAAAGACTTTGAAAGCAAAAATACTAACATAAAAATTGAGTACTCTAAGCAGGACCCGAGAGATTATAGGGAAAAGCTTTCAACGAGAATAAAAACAGGAAATGGTCCTGATATTTTCAAATTCCATAATACCTGGTTTCCAATGTTGAGAAACGAACTTCTTCCACTTCCTCAGGAGACGATCGATAGAAATAAATTTAATGAGAAGTTTTATGGAGTAGCTCAAAAAGATTTAATAAGAAATGGTGCTATTTATGGAATTCCTACAGAAATAGACACGCTTGCGTTGTATGTAAATACTTCGTTGTTTTCTGAAGCAAGCGCTACTCCTCCAGCTACTTGGCAGCAATTTATAGATGTGTCTGAAAAGCTTACAAAAAGAGATGAGTCGGGAAGAATAACGGTGGCAGGTGCTGCAATCGGAACATTTAATAATGTAAATCATGCGCCTGATATTATTTCACTTTTATTTGCTCAAAACGGAATTGAATTTGAAAACTTTCCGGATTTTCCAGAAAAGATTTCTGATGCCCTGAGATTCTATACGACATTTGCGCTTACAGAAAATGCCGTTTGGAATTCGACACTTGATCCATCATTAAGCTCTTTTTCTCAAGGAAAACTCGCTATGTATTTTGGATATTATTGGGATTATTTTGATATTAAAGCACAGAACCCTGGATTAGAATTTAAAATTTATCCTGTTCCTCAGCTTTTAGTAAATAATAAGAAAAATATTTCAAGTTATTGGGCGGATGGGGTATCTTCTCAAAGTAAAAATCAAAAAGAAGCATTGAAATTTGTCCAATATTTAACAGAGGAAGAAACACAGAGAAAAATATACGAAGGACAGCTTAAGGCAAGAGGTTTGGGTCAACCGATGGGAATTAAAAGCTTGGTAGGCAATTTGGAAGGAACTGAGAGTTTTGTATTTGCTGATCAATCATCAACATCAATTTCTTCATCATTTGCAGATGGAACATTTGATAATGGATTAAATGATGAATTAAATGCAGCATTAGAAAATGCCGTAAATGATGTTTTGGAAAATGCGGGTTCTGGAAGTACAGATAAGCTAATTGAGCGCTACGTAGAAGTTTTTTCAAGCTTTAACCCGCGCCCAACTGTTGAAAATTAACATTTGTTAATGTCTACAACTCTAGGACATTGACAAAGGTATTAAATTGATCTATCATCTTCCAGAACTTATTTCCCCCAATGACACATTGATGGCATTTTGGAGGGATTTTTATTATGGATACTAAAAAAATTTACTTAACAAAAGAAGGCTTGGATGAATTAAAGAAAGAGCTGGAAGAGCTTACGAAAGTAAAAAGACCTGAGGTTTTAGATAGAGTTTCACAAGCTAGAGATATGGGAGATCTATCAGAAAATGCTGAGTACACTGTAGCGCGTGAAGAACTCTCTTTTATCGATGGAAGAATTGATGAATTGGATGAGCTTTTAAAGCAAGTAGTTTTAATTAGTAATAATCACTCAAGTACTATAAAATTAGGTTCTACAGTGAAAGTTAATACTAATTCAGGAAAAGAAACATTTACAGTTGTTGGAGAATGGGAAGCAGATCCAAAGGAAAGTAAAATTTCCCATGAATCTCCTCTTGGTAAAGCTTTAATTGGTAAAAAAGTTGGAGAAAAAGTAGAAGTTGAAGCCCCAGCTGGAAAAATAGTTTATACAATCGAAGCAATTAATTAATTTTCTTAATGAGTGATTTTTACTCTCAACTAGAAACTGCCGTTAAGGCTGGAGCATCCCCTCGAATTATCGAATCCGGTCAAGGTCCCTATTTGACAATTGATGGAGTAAAAAAACTAAACTTTTGTTCGAGCCACTATCTTGGATTTACAGAAAATGAAAGGATAAGAGAGGCATCCATAAATGCTATTAAAAAATTTGGAATTGGTACTGGTTATCGTACTTTAGCAGGAACTCATACGATTCATTTGGAGCTTGAGGAAGCGATTGCAAAATTTAAAGGAACCGATGGGGCTCTGGTTTTTACAAGCGCATATTTAGCAAATTGTGCAGCCGTCCAAACGATAATTGGTAAAGAAGATGTTGTTATTTCAGACGAATTAAATCACGCCTCAATAATTGACGCAGTAAGGCTCTCCGGTGCAAAGAACAAATTCATATACAGACATAGAGATGTTTCAGATCTTGAGCAAAAGATAAAGGAGGCAAAAGATTTAGGTAAAAAAGAAGATGGAGGAGAAAGAACGATACTTGTTATTACGGATGGTGTATTTTCAATGGATGGTGATCTGGCACCACTTCCTGATATTGTAGCGCTTGCCAAGAAGTATGATGTTTTGACTATGGTGGATGATGCGCATGGAGAAGGAGTTTTGGGAAATGGCGGAAGGGGAATAGTGGATCATTTCGGATTGGTGGGGAAAATAGATGTAGAGGTTGGAAGTTTATCTAAAGCATTTTCAGGTCTTGGAGGTTTTATCGCTAGTAACTCAATTTTAATTAATTTTTATAAACTTAAAGCTAGGCAAAGACTTTTTTCGATTGCTTTATCTATTCCTGATTCTGCAGCAGCACTTGAAGCAATTAAGATTTTGCTTGAATCCCCGGAGCCAGTTAAAAAACTTTGGGATAATACAAAATACATAAAAGAAGAATTTAATAAGGCAGGATTCGATACCGGGAATTCTGAAAGTCCAATTACTCCAGTCATGCTTGGGGATGAAGAAATTGCGAAGAAATTCAGCGCTATGCTATATGAACATGATGTTTTCGCAACTCCAATTGTTTTTCCAATGGTTGCCAAGGGAAAAGCTAGAATCAGGGTAATCCCATCTGCATCGCATTCCAAGGAAGACTTAGATAAAGGAATTGAGGCTTTTAAGAAAGTCAGAGAGGAGTTGGGGGTTTGATGGGACAGATTTTAGTAACTGGCGCTTTTGGGTTAGTTGGAACAGAGTTGGTTGAGGCGCTTCAGAAAAAGTATGGAAAAGAAAATGTGATTGCAGGTGCTCACTCTAAAAAACCTGAAAGCTTTGATGGTGTTTTAGAAGATGTAGATGTTACAAATAAAGAAAATTTAGAAAGCGTTGTGAAAAATAACAACATAGATACGATTTATCACCTTGCGGGAATTTTGTCTGTTGGAAGCGAAAAAAATCCTTCGCTTGCATGGGACGTGAATCTAAATGGCTTAAGAAATGTTTTAGAAGTGGCTAAGGAACATAAGGTAAAAGTATTTTGGCCAAGTTCAATTGCGGCTTTTGGTCTTACAACTCCTCGCGAAAATACTCCACAGCATACGGTTTTAGAGCCATCTACTATTTATGGGGTAGCTAAGGTTTCTGGTGAGCTTTTATGCCAATACTATTTTAATAAATATGGAGTGGATGTAAGAAGTTTGAGATACCCAGGTCTCAATGGTTGGAAGGCAGATCCAGGAGACGGGACTACGGAATACGCTATTCATATTTTTTATGCAGCGCTTAGAGAAGGTAAATATGTTTCCCCACTAAAACCGGGAACTTATCTTCCGATGATGTATATGGATGACGCGATTAATGGAACAATAAAATTAATGGAAGCTGATTCTTCAAAGATAACTATTAGAACAAGTTATAATTTTGCAGGAATTTCATTCTCGCCAGACGAGTTAGTCGCAGAGATTCAGAAACTAATGCCAGAATTTAGCGCAACCTATGAACCAAATCATACGCAAGCGATTGCAGATTCCTGGCCTACTTCAATTGATGATTCAGTGGCAAGAAAAGACTGGGGATGGCAGCCTGAGTTTGATCTCACAGGAATGACAGAGGAAATGATGAAAAATCTTCGAGTTAAGTTGGGAATTTCAAAGTAGCCCCATGAAATACGACTTAATTGCTAGCGGTGGAACTTTCGATCTTCTACATAAAGGACATAAGAGTTTTTTGTCTCAAGTTGTTAAGTTAGCGGATAAAGTTATTATTGGTGTAACAAGCGATTCATATGTTTCTAAATTTAAAAATGATAATTTCGAGAATTTTAAAACTAGAGAAAAAAATGTATATGAATATTTAAAAACACTTAGTGCTCCAAATAAAATTGAGATTTTAGAAATTGATGATATTTACGGACCAGTTTTGAGTAAAAATTTTAAAGCGGGAGCGATTGCGGTTACACCTCAAACGAATAGAACTGCAATTGGAATTAATGAAGAGAGGGCTGAGAAAGGACTTCCTAGGTTATCGATCGAAGTTTTGGAAATGGATAGCGCGGAAGATGGCGGTGTAGTTTCTAGTACTAGAATTCGGAATGGGGAGATTAATAGAGAGGGGGAAGTTTACATGAGTACTAGGTGGACAAATTCAGTACTAAAGCTTCCAGATGAGCTTAGAAAAACGCTTCAGAGGCCTTTGGGAAAAATTTTATCTGGTGTTCCCAAGAATATTGATCCGGAAAGGTCAGTAACGATTGGAGATATTACTACAAAAAATTTTAATGAAAAAAATATTGGACAGTTTTTATCAATTGTCGATTTTCAGGTTAAGAGAGAAGCTAAGTTTAAAAAACTTTCTGAGTTAGGTTTTAGTGAAAATGTTAAATCCTCAAAAATTAAAAATCACGCTGGAACGATAACTCCAGATTTGTTTAAGTCAATTAAAGCTGCATTTAATTCTAAAAAGAAACAAGTAATTTTACTTGACGGAGAAGAAGATTTAGCAGTATTACCTGCCTTAATTATTTCTCCATTGGGATTTAAAATCTTTTATGGACAGCCAGATGAGGGTTTGGTTGAAGTCTTGGTAACTGAGGAAAATAAAGAAAAGGCTTACAAGTTGCTAAGTAAGTTTGAAATTTGAATTTAGCCTTAATTTATGAGATAATTTAGCCATGATTTTGCAAATGTTTTCTAAGATATCTAAGAAGAGCCTTTAATTTAAGGGTTTATTTTTAGTATTAAACTTAGAAAATATTTTAAAATAAACCCCTTATGTTAGGGGTTTTTTAGTGGGAAAAAATATGACAAGAGATACCGATAGACAAATTGATAGAGCTGTTTCAGCTGATAGTTCAAGGCAGTTACCCAACACTGATAAAAGGAGAGCTGATGATAGGGCATGGAAAAGAGGGATTGACGTTCCGGTTTTTTTGGCGCATGGAAGAGGGGAAGCTGTAGACCAGGCACCAAGATCTCTTAAAGCTCCTGCGATAAGGGTTGTTTCAACTCCTCCACGACCAAGAAGCGTAAATTCGGATGTGGCTTTAGCGCCAGTTAGAAGAGCTCTAAGATTAGAACAGGAGAAAGCTACGGTAAGAATTCCTGCTAGAACTTTTCCTTGGCAACTTGAAGCCGTAGAAGCACCCCTTGAGCTTCTTCAAATTAGAGGGGCAACCATAAGAGTTGTTGATATGTCTTCGATTGGCCCTCTTTCTGGCTATGCTGCAAAACTTGTTGGATCTCACGATCTTTCTGAAAGAGCAGATACTTTAACAAGAGTAAGCTTGGAAAGGGAATTTGATGAAGGATTATTGTTTGGAGGTAAAATTCTTCGATCTGGTAAGCTTGGTGGTGAAAGTCCAATTTTTGCACTTGCTACAGATGGGCCAAATGAGGCAAGAAAAGTCGGAGTTTGGCGAACTAGAATATCGGGAGACAGAAGAACCATTGTAGTAGCAAGAGGTTTATATGGAGACATTGAAGCTGTAAATCGAAGACTTGGTTTTGCAGGATATAAAGAGCCAGCACCTGGATCATTTGGCAAATAATAGAACTTTTGAATCTGGGTGAAAAATTTGGTAATGTTTAAATTAATTATTTTGATTTTGACATGTGTCAATAAGTTTCATACAATAATTTTTATGTTTGAAGTAAACGTATCTAAGAAAAACAAGAAAAACTCCTATTAAGGGGCTATTTCTTGTGTTTTGAAATTTCAAGAATACCCCTGAAAAGGGGTTTTTTAGTGGGAAAAAATCTGGGGATTTTTCACCATAAATGGGAAAAAAAGGAGGTGATTTATATGGCATTATCGATAGAAACAATGGAAAGAGTTATGCAAGCACACGATGCTCTTGCGCCGTTTCAGGCTCGGCTTACTGAAGGTGAAATGGCTAGAGCAAGAGGAGTATTTGAATGGACGGCTATTGGTTGGGCTGGAGATTCAACGAGGCCAGGCGGAGAGCAAATTAGAAATAAAGATAGATCTATTCCTTCAATCTTTAGGGTTGATAATCAAGCGACTTCTTTTCAAACACAGATTACTATTTTGTATGAGAGACAAGTAGGAAATGGAGAAGAATCAGAAGCAGAAATAGTTATGTTAGGTGCAGTTAGAACTGATCAGATAGATCAAGCGCTTGCAAGCTTTATAGATAGAGGTTACGAATTAGAAGTTGCGGAAAATGTTTTGTATGAGGC
The DNA here is from genome assembly GCA_964565795.1 of uncultured Gammaproteobacteria bacterium. Classification (GTDB taxonomy): domain Bacteria; phylum Patescibacteriota; class Microgenomatia; order Levybacterales; family UBA12049; genus 2-01-FULL-39-10-A. The sequence goes on along the minus strand of CAZMGC010000003.1, from coordinate 40,241 downwards.
AGCATAGAGTCTGGCTTCTAATTTAATCTTCGTTGAGGTAAAATACGATTATGTTTTGGGCTGATAAAGTTGCAGAGGACATTATTAATAGTGGAAATTATAAGCCATTTTGGGTAGACGATATGTTTACTCCGTCTGGCCATCCTCACGTGGGTTCGCTTCGTGGTCCAATAGTTCATGATGTAGTTTATAAGGCGATAAAAAATAGAGGCGAGAAAGTTATGTGGACTTATATTACAAATGACTTTGACCCAATCGATGGTCTCCCAGTGGAATTAGAAGAATCACATAGTAAATACATGGGTTTCCCTGTTAGGGTTGCTCCATCTCCCGAAGAAGGATATGAAAATTTCGGAGATTATTTCGCAAAACAATATCAGGAAGTGTTAAGAGATTTAGGTGTTGAGTCGGAATTTCTGTCATCTTGGGATATGTATCATGCAGGTAAATTTAACGATGTTATTAGAATCGCACTCGATAATGCAGAAAAAATCCAAGACATTTATGAAAAAGTATCAGGAAGTAAAAAAAGAGAATCAGGTTGGTTGCCACTTCAAGTTATTTGCGAAAACTGTGGAAAATTAGGAACTACAAAAGTTACTGATTGGGACGAAGAGACTGTAGTATACACCTGTGAGCCAGAAATGGTGAAATGGGCAAAAGGATGCGGACACAGCGCGCGAATTAGTCCGTTTGATGGCAACGGAAAACTTCCATGGAAAGTGGACTGGCCTGCTCATTGGAAAGTTCTTGGCGTAACGATTGAGGGAGCTGGAAAAGACCATTCATCTGCTGGTGGTTCTAGGGACATTGCAAAAGAACTTTGTCGTCAGGTTTTTAATATTCCAAATCCATTTAATCTCCCGTATGAATTTATGTTAATCGGAGGAAAGAAAATGTCTTCATCAAAAGGTCTTGGTATGAAAGCACGCGATTTAGCGGACATGCTACCGCTCGAGTTAGGTCGTTTTCTTTTCTTGAAATCTGATTATAAAAAACAGGTAGAGTTTGATCCAATGAGCAGTATCGCGATTCCTGTTTTATTTGATGAGTATCAAAAAGCAGCAGATTTATATTTTAAAAAATCTAATGATGATTTAGCAAAAGCCTTTCTCTATTCACAAATAGGAGAGCCGAAGGCTCCGCCAAAAGTTCGATTTTTAGTTTTAGCCCAATGGGTGCAAATGCCAAACATGGAAGAGGAGATTAAAAAACAGGGATTAGAAGAGTGGGCAAAATATGCGAAGATTTGGGTAGAAAAATTCGCACCAGAGGAATATAAATTTGAAGTAAAAAAAGAACTTCCTCAGGGTTTGGATTTAAATGAAAAACAAAAAGAACTTTTAAGAAAAACTGCAGAATTTGTAACGGATACAAAAGATCCAGTCGAACTTCAAACAAAAATTTATGAATTAAGCAAGAGTTTGGAATTGCAATCAAATGAAGGATTCGCTGCTTTTTACAATACACTTTTAGGCAAAAATCATGGACCAAAACTAGCCGCATTAATTCTTTCTTTGGATTCTCAGTTTGTAAAAACTAGATTTGAAGAGGCCTCAAAATGAAAATCGTATTCGCTACGGGAAATAAGTTTAAAGCAAAAGAAACTAAAAGAATTTTAAATATCGATTTAGAGATTAAAGAAGTTGAGTTGGATGAAATTCAGGAAATAGATCTTGAGAAAGTGGCACTTCATAAATTGAATCAGGCGTATGAAATTATAAAAAAACCAGTGATAATTGACGACGTTTCATTTTCAGTTAATGTTTGGAATGGTTTCCCGGGGCCGCTTGTTAAATGGATTTTAAAAGCTGGAAATGGTCCTTCGCTTCTTCTTAAGATGCTTGAGAAAGAAGAAAATAGAGGTGCTCTAGCAAGGTTAGCTATTGGTTATCATGATGGAAAAACCCCAAGGCTTTTTATAGGTGAATCAGCGGGGAATGTGGCAAGGGAAATTAAGGGAGATAATGGATTTGGGTGGGACAGGGTTTTTATTCCTGAAGGATATGATCAGACATTTGCGGAAATGCCACCTGAAATAAAAGACTCCATGTCTCACAGAGGAAAAGCACTTAAAAAGTTAAGTGATTTCCTAAATGAGGCTAAAGTAGTATAATACGCGTATGATTGATATCAAATTCTTTAGAGAAAATGCTGAAATGGTTGAAAAGGCGGCACTTGCAAAAAGAGTCCAGGTTAATGTATCTGAAATTCTCGAATTGGATTCTAAGAAAAGAGAAATAGATCTTGAGGTTCAGGCAATTAGAGAAAAAAGAAATGCTCATGTAAGTGGAATAAAAGGAAAGCCTACCCCTGAACAGATTGAAGCGGGAAAAAAGATTAAAGAAGAGCTTGAGGGAAAGGAAAGCGAGTTAAATACTCTTGATCAGAAATTAAAAGAATTGCTTCTTAAAATTCCTAATCCATCAAAACCGGATGTTAAAGTAGGAAAAAATGATACTGAGAACGATGTAGTAAAGAAAGTTGGCGAGCCAACAAAGTTTAACTTCCAGCCAAAAGACCATTTAGATTTGGGTCAAGCACTTGACATTATTGATGTTGAAAGAGCTTCTAAAGTTTCAGGGGCTCGATTTGCCTATCTAAAAAATGAAGGAGCACTTTTAGAGTTTGCTTTAGTTCAGTTTGCAATGGACACTTTAATGAAAGATGGATTTAAGCCAATTATACCTCCGGTTTTAATTAAAACAGAAGTGATGAGGGGCCTAGGATACATGGAAAATGGTGGAGATGAGGACATGTTTCATTTAGAAAAAGATGGTTTTACCTTAGTAGGAACCGCAGAGCATTCTATTGTTCCACAACATATGGATGAAACACTTGACGCAAGGAATTTTCCTCTTCGATATGTTGGTTTTTCTACGGCTTTTAGAAGAGAAGCGGGGAGCTATGGAAAAGATACAAAGGGGATTTTAAGAGTACACCAATTCGATAAAGTAGAAATGGTTTCATTTGTTCGTGAGGGAGAGGATGATAAAGAGCAGGATTTCCTTCTTTCAATTGAAGAAAAACTATTCCAGGCGCTTGAGATACCATACCAAGTTATAAAAATGTGTAGTGGGGATTTAGGTTTTCCTGCAGCAAGAAAATTTGACATTGAAGCTTGGATGCCAGGACAAGATAAATATAGAGAGGTAACAAGTGTTTCTACTATTACAGACTTTCAGTCACGTCGCCTAAATATTAAATACCAAGATGGACCTGATAAAAAGTTTGCATATATTTTAAATGGCACTGCGTTTGCGGTTGGTAGAACTTTAATCGCAATTTTAGAAAATCACCAGCAAGAAGATGGATCAATTAATATTCCTCAAGTATTACAAAAATATATGGGTGGAATGACCAAAATTGACAGGAAGTAAGCTAGTAAATTAGCCTCCCCTTTGCTATAATGAATGCCATGTTAGGAGCCCTCGGAAAAATATTTGATTCCAACGATAAGGAAATAAAAAGACTAACACCTCTAATTTCTGAAATAAATTCCCTAGATGAGCAAATGAGAAAGCTCAAGATTTCAGACTTTCCAAAGAAAACAAAAGAGCTTAAGGAAAGGGTTGCAGATGGAAAGTCCATTGAAGCCGTTCTTCCGGAAGCATTTGCTTTAGTTCGTGAAGCCGCTAGAAGATCAATTGGACAGCGCCACTATGATGTGCAGCTTATGGCGGCTGCAGCTTTATCTATGGGAAAAATTTCTGAGCAAAAAACTGGAGAGGGAAAAACTCTTTCTGCCGTGCCGGCACTTTATGTGCACGCATTAACAGGTAAGAGCGTTCATTTGGTTACTGTTAATGATTATTTAGCACGTCGTGATGCAGGTTGGATGGGTCCAGTATTTAAGCTGTTAGGGATGACAGTTTCTTCAATTATTTCTGAACAATCATTTATCTATGATCATGAATTTGTAAATAAAGACGCACATGATTTCCGACTTACACATTTAAAACCAGTCAGTAGAAAAGAAGCGTATCAGGCAGATGTAGTTTATGGAATAAATTCTGAATTTGGATTCGATTATTTAAGAGATAACATGCAACAAAGCATTCAGAATGTAACCCAAAGAGGATATTATTTTGCAGTAGTTGATGAGGTAGATTCAGTTTTAATCGATGAGGCCAGAACTCCTCATATTATTTCAGCACCTGATGAAACGCCAACTACTAAATATTATGAATTTGCGAAGTTGGTTGATAAGCTTTCATCGGATACTGATTATAAAATTGATGAAAAATTGCATACAGCTCATCTTACAGATCACGGTCTTGGTAAGATAGAAAAGCTTTTTGGAATACAAAATATATACGAAAAAGATTTTGACACAGTTTATCACATAGAGGCCGCGTTAAAAGCAAGAACGCTATTTAAAAAAGAGAAAGATTACATAGTTAAAGACGGGGAAGTAATTTTGGTAGATGAGTTCACTGGACGTCTTATGATTGGAAGAAGGTTATCTGAGGGGTTACATCAGGCAATAGAAGCAAAAGAAGGAGTTGCAATTCAAAGAGAGTCTAAGACTCTCGCTACTGTTTCACTTCAGAACTATTTTAGAATGTATGAGCGTCTCGCTGGAATGACAGGAACTGCTGTGACTGAGTCTCAAGAATTTCATAAAATTTATGGACTTGATGTAGTTGTAATTCCCACAAATAAAACTACTCAAAGAAAAGATTTTTCTGATGCAATTTATAAAACCACTAGAGCTAAATTTAGCGCTGTCGTAAAAGAAATCGAAGAAGCTCATAGAACAGGCCAACCAGTGCTCGTTGGAACTACCAGCATTGATAAAAATGAAATTTTGTCAGAACTCTTAAGAAGAAAAGGAATAAAACATGAACTTCTAAATGCTAAAAACCACGAAAGAGAAGCTGAAATTATTTCAAAAGCTGGAGAAAAAGGTGCGGTAACTGTAGCTACAAATATGGCAGGAAGAGGAGTCGATATTATTCTTGGAGGAAATGCTCCGGTTGGTGAAGATGGAAAAGATTTAAGAGGAACAAAAGAATGGGATAAATGGCAAAAAGCACACGATGAAGTCTTATCTCTCGGAGGACTTTATGTAATTGGTACTGAAAGACACGAGTCGCGAAGAATTGATAATCAGCTAAGAGGGCGTTCCGGTAGACAGGGGGATCCAGGAAAATCTAGGTTTTATGTAGCGCTTGATGATGACATTATGCGTATTTTCGGAGGAGATTCTATAGCTGGGATTATGACAAGGTTTAATATGCCTGAAGATGTTCCCCTCGAACATCCGATTGTAAGTAGAGCAATTGAACAAGCCCAGGTAAAAGTCGAAGGATTTAATTTCGATAACAGAAAACAGCTCGTTGAGTATGATGATGTTCTTAATAAACAAAGACAAATTATTTACGCAAGAAGACGAGAGGTTCTAGAAAATGCAACAGATGATTCAAAAAGTTCAAAGGATTTAGTACTTGAGAATTTAAGAGGAAGCATAAGCCAGATTGTTAGCTCGGGAGAGTTAGGTGCAGATGGGGGAAATGTAGCAGAGAAGATTATTGAGGAATTTTCAACGATTATTCCTTTCGATGAAGCTTCTCGAAAAGAACTCGTAAAACAAATAGAAGATAAACCTGAAATTAATAGCAGGACAGAATTCTTAATTGAAATTGCAGAGAAAATGTATCTTAGTCGGGAAAAACAGATTGGTGAAAAAGTCATGCGTCAAGTTGAAAATTTTGTAATCCTTTCTGTGATCGATAATCTTTGGATGGATCATTTAGATGTAGTTAATAACTTAAGAGAGGGAATAAGGCTGCGGGCGTATGGACAAAAAGATCCGTTAGTCGAATATAAAAATGAAGCATTTAAGATGTTTGAAACTCTTATGAATGGGATCGATGACGAAATATCTCACAGAATTTTTAAAGTTCACATTGGGCATTCCGATCAACCTCATACACATGTTCATGAGGAGGCAGCGGGTGGAGAATTGGGAACAGACGAAGTTTCTGAAAATAAAACTAGTAAAAAAAGAAAAACAAAAAAATCTGAAGCTAGAACAGTTTTGCCAAGTACGGGTTTGACTCCTTCAGGTTTGATCGGTTCAAATTTACCGCAAACAAGTTCTGTCAGCACAGTAGATAAGAAAAAGATTGGAAGAAATGATCCATGCTGGTGTGGAAGCGGAAAAAAGTACAAAAAATGCCACTATCCTAATTAGTTTTTCTATTCAACTTTTCCTCATTCTATGCTAGGATTTAATTAGCGCCTTAATTGGCGTTCTAAACCTATGTTACTGCCCGATATAGAGATACAGCAGTTAATGCTCCAATCTGGTTTGGTTGATACCAAAACCATGCGAGATGTATTGGTGTTCGCAGCTAACGCCAGAATTCCTCTTCAGCAAGCTCTCATGGAAAAAGATGTAATTCCGGACGAGAAGCTTGGTCAATTAATCGCAGCTCACATTAAGTATCCTTATGTAAATCTTGAGAACATAACAATTCCTGAAAATGTTTATCGAATAATTCCTGAAAGAATTGCTCGAAAACATAAGGCAATAGTATTTGCAAAAGATAATGATGGCGTAAAGCTTGCCGCTTCTGATCCAGTCAACACAAAGCTTGCTGAAATAATACAGAAAAAAACAGGTCAGAAGGTTACAGTCTACATGGCGACAGAAAAAGACCTTGATAATGTCCTTCAGCTTTACAGAAAAGATCTTCAGCAGACATTTGATGAAATGCTTCAAGCTGAAATTACTAGAACTGCAACTAGTATGGATGATGCGCCAATTGCAAAGATTGTAGATTTGCTTATTACTTACGCATATCGTGATAAAGCATCAGACGTGCATATAGAGCCAGAAGAAAAAAATTCACTTGTAAGATTTAGAATTGATGGAATTTTACATGATGTTTTATACGTTGATAAAAAACTTCACGACAGGATAACTACAAGAATAAAGGTTTTATCTAGATTAAGAACTGATGAGCATTTAAGTGCACAGGACGGAAAAATGAGGATAGAAGTAGATGATGAAAATCTGGATATTCGTGTTTCGATGATTCCGGTAACTGAGGGAGAAAAAGTAGTTATGAGACTTTTATCTTCTAAATTCAGGCAGTTTTCTCTTCAGGATTTGGGAATGAATGAGAAAGATCTTATAAAAGTAACAAATGCTATTAATAAATCTTACGGTATGATTCTCTCAACTGGTCCGACTGGATCTGGAAAAACGACATCGGTTTATGCAATTCTGAAAATCGTTAACACTAGAGAAAAAAATATTACGACCATTGAAGAACCTGTTGAATATAGAATTAAAGGAGTTAACCAAATTCAGGTTAATCCTAAAACAAACTTAACCTTTGCTAATGGGTTGCGTTCGATTCTTAGGCAGGACCCAAATGTTATTTTCGTGGGAGAAATTAGAGATAGTGAAACAGCTGGAATTGCAGTAAATGCTGCCTTAACCGGGCATTTGGTTTTATCCACGGTTCACACAAATGATGCTGCGACTACTCTTCCTCGCCTTATTGATATGAAAATTGAACCATTCCTGGTCGCTTCCACAGTAAATGTAATTATTGCCCAGAGACTTGTTAGAAAGATTTGTGATTCATGTAAATCTCCTGTTGTTCTAAATAGAAAGGACGCACTTAAAGATATTCCTGATAGTGTAATTACTAAGCATTTTGGTCCGCAGGACCAGATAAGGGTTTACGAAGGAAAAGGATGTAGAGTTTGTCATGCTACAGGTTACACAGGAAGAATTGGAATTTTTGAAGTTATAGATATGTCCGAAAAAATTAGAGCGCTCATTACAGGAAAAAGTGATTCAGATGAAATTGCAAGACAAGCTATAGAAGAAGGAATGACGACAATGCTTGATGATGGAATGCAGAAAGTTGGAAAAGGAATGACTACTATTAAGGAGGTTCTTAGAGTTACAAAAGTTGAATCAGGCTAAATATGGTAAAAGACGAAAAATTAAGAATAAAAAATAATGATAAGTTAGCTCTTCTTGGAAATTTAGCTACCATGATAACTGCTGGAATACCAATTCTTGAGACCGTGGATTCGCTTCTGGAAGACTCTAAAGGCAATACAAAAAGAATTCTTACTGTAATGAGGGAGGACATGGTTCAGGGTCAACACATATATACTTCATTTGCAAAATTTCCTGAAGTTTTCGATAAAGTTACCGTAAATGTTTTAAAAGCATCTGAGGAAGCAGGTACTCTTGATGTAACACTTAAAGATTTAAAAAATCAAATCCAAAAAGAAATGGAGTTTAACGATAAAGTAAAAGCCGCAATGATTTATCCAGTAGTTATCGTGGTGGTTTTTATGGGGGTTTTGCTTTTAATTTTAACTGTTGTTATACCTAAAATATCGACTGTTTTCTCGCGTCTTAATGTAAATCTTCCACTGCCCACGAGATTCTTAATTGCAACATCAAATTTATTATTAGACTACACACTTATAGTAGTAGCTGTTTTAGCAGTAGCGATAATTGGCATGATTTTTCTTTTTAAGGCTCAGAGAAGAGTGATTATGGGAGGTTTTTATAGAATCCCTCTAATCAAGAATTTAGTTAAAGAAATTGATTTAGCTCGGTTTTCGAGGAGTATGTATTTACTTCTTACTTCAGGGATAACTATTACAAATGCATTAGAGCTTTCGCATGAAGTTGTAAGAAGAAAAGATATTGCAGCTGCAATTAAATATGCCAATGAAACAGTTTTGGGTGGAAAAAATCTTTCTCAAGGTTTTAAGGATCAAAAGAAATATTTTAATTCGATAATGATAAAAATTGTTGAGGCAGGAGAAAAAACGGGAACACTCGATAAGTCTATGCAGGATATTTCAGAGCAGCAAGATTATCGGGTTACAAATAGCTTAAAAGCATTAACAACGCTTCTAGAACCAGTAATGCTTGTTGTGGTAGGACTTTTAGTAGGAGGAGTAATGCTTTCCATAATCGCTCCTATCTACGGACTTATTGGGCAGGTTAGCAGTAGATAATATGCTCAAATTACTGAAAAGAAAATTTTTTTCTCACGAAGGGTTTAGCTTATTAGAGGTAATGATAACTACCTCTGTGATGGCAGTATTATTTGGAATAATTACTTTTAACCTACTTCGTACTCAAGGATCAACTTCAGAACGTTCAAATCTCGACAATTTGGTTTCAGATATTAGGTCTCAGCAATTAAAGGCAATGACGGGTTCTACTGAGGGAAGAGCCGCTGCTAGTAATTATGGTGTTTATTTTTTATCTGATAGATACACGCTTTTTAATGGAAATTCATACAATGCAGCGGATCCCACAAATTACACCATAGAGCTTCCGGAAGATATAGAAATTACAAGCACGACTTTACCAAGTAACACTCTTCTTTTTTCTGTTTTAAGCGGAGAGATTGTAGGTTATTCTGATACTTCAAATAGTATTATTTTTAAGTCGCTTAGTACTAGTGATCAGACTGTGATTACTCTAAATAGATACGGTGTAATAACAGGTATGAACTAATATGAAAATTACTGATTCGTTAAAATTATTTAAGTCTCAAAAAGGACAATCGCTAGTTGAGCTCTTAATAGCAATCGGTCTTGCTACATTAATTTTACCAGCAATACTTGTTGGACTAGTAGCCAGTCGTGGTGGAAGAGCTCAGCAAGAGCAAAGACTTGAGGCTTCCAATTATCTAAAAGAGGCTCAAGAAGGCGTTAGGAGTATAGCCCAGAGAGATTGGTCAAATATAGAGACAAACGGTACCTATCATGTGACAATTTCGGGAGGAAAATATGTTCTCGCAGCTGGCACCCGAAGTGTTGATGATTATTCAGTTAGTCTAACAATAAGTGACACATACAGAGATTCTTCAGGTGCGATAACTTCAAATGGTGGATCAGTTGACCCGTCAACTAAAAAAGTTGTTACAAGTGTTTCTTGGAACACTCCATTTGTTTCTACCGTTAGCACTACGTCTTATTACACCCGGCATAAGAATTTAGCGTATACCGAGACTACTCAGTCACAATTTAGTGCTGGAGAATTTGACAATACTCAAGCTACCAATGTGACTGGTGGGGAACTAAAGCTAATAAATAATAACAAAGCGAAGTGGTGTTCTCCTTCGTTTTCTACTGCGACCATTGATTTACCCGACGGTCCACCGGTGGCTGTAGCAGCTACAGCAAATTTAACTACAGATGTTCCAAATGATGTTTATGTAGCAACTTCACCAACGACATCAAATTCCATAAAAATGGCTTATATAAATGTTACTGCTAACTCAGCTACACCGACTGCAACTCTTAGAGGAAAGTTTACGATGAATTCGTCTGAGTTTTCTGGGGGATATTCGCCACCTGGTGGAACCGGGCTTGATAATAGTTTTAAAACAACTGACGTAAAATATTATAAATCTTCTGGAAATAATACATATGCACTTCTTGGAACAAATCTTCCCAATAAAGAGGTAATTGCAGTTTTAGTAAATGATAATAATCCTGATAATGATGAGACTTCTGCTGGGGAATTTGAAGATCCCGTGAACAATATTTATAAATATAAAACTTTTTTTAATACAAAAATTCACGCTAATTATGCAGCTAGTGCCAATACAGGATTTTTAAATCCTGCTGCAAATTCTGCTGAGAGCGGAGGAGATAATGATGGATTTGCCTCAAATCCTACGAGAGCATATAGCGATAATAATTCATTCGCAGTGGACACAAATAGTGGAAATGGAACTGGAGTAAATTGTACTGGAGCAGATAAAGACAAGCATAGGTTTTATAACTATGGAATAGATGTACCTGAAGGCTCTAATATTGATGGAATCGAAGTGAGACTTGATGCGAGGGTAGATAATACTACAGGAGCACCGCGCATGTGTGTTCAGCTTTCCTGGGATGGGGGGACTACTTGGACAACGGCGAAAACCACAAGTAATCTAACCACAAGTGAAGCCTCATACATTTTAGGTAGCGCTAGTGATGCATGGGATAGAAGTTGGACAGATTCAGATTTTACAAACAGCAATTTCAGACTAAGAGTAATCAATATTGCGAGTGATACAACCAGGGATTTTTCTCTGGATTGGGCATCAGTTAGAGTTCACTACACGCATAATAATTTTGATCAGTCACCTTTCGGGTACGGAGCTACTACAATTGCAGTTTTGGAAGATAGGGGATACATGGCGTCTGGCGGATATTTATATACTTTCGATTTGAGTAACATTGACAGTAAATCGTCCGGGAATGGATTAGATATGTTGGGATGCAGGATTGAGTTAAGCGGTTATGAGTGCAGTCCTAGTACAGCCGCGAAATATGGCTCTGGTGCGACGGGTTCTAACTGGAATACGACTTCCCCGATTCATCCTGACTGTTCAGATGGAGGAAACATAGAGTTAAACGCTACAAATGATATATTTCCTGTGAAAGTTGGTCCAAATACCTATGTGTATGTAGCTGTAGGTGGAGTCACTGACAGGGAGTTTGAAATAGTTGACGTAACAAGTATACCAACCACGACTTCAAATCCTACCATAAGCAGTAATTCTTGTGGAAGGCTTTCTGGCGGAAATTCAGCATGGAAAACAATAAGTGGATTGGATTTCAATTCTCAGTCAGGAACTGAAGAAGCAGCTAATTCTGTTTTTGCAAAAGCAGATGGAACGCGTGCTTATATTTCTTCAAATGGGGGAATTGACGGGAATAGTAATGGAGTACCGGATAGTAAACAATTTTACATTATTAATACTTCTAATAAAACAGCCCCTGCATTTTTATCTGGTACTTCAGGGTCTCCGTCTTATGGACCAACTACTGGTTTTTATTATGGAACCGGTGCAAATGCACAGCTATTTCCAAGAAGATCACTGACTGTTTTAAATGGTGAAAGAGTTGTTTTGGTAGGTAGTGATGGAGATCCAGATCCGGCAAATGCTGAGGAGTATCAGGTATTGAACAGTTCAACTGAGGCATCTCCTACTTACTGTGCAGGTATTAACTTTGATCAAGGATTTAATGATTTAACATCAGTTTCTGAGGCAGATAGCGATAATTTCGTTTATATGGTGGCGAATACGACTGTAAATGAGTTAAAGATTATTGAAGGTGGTCCAGATGATGCTGTATTTGTTTCTTCCGGAACCTTTACATCTGCTGCATTTGACGCAACGAAAGAGTCAATGTTTAATAGATTTTTTACAACCACAAATGTTCCATCGCAAACAACTCTAAATTTCCAAGTAGCAATTGCGGATCCGGTTGGAGGGAGTTGTACGAATGCGAACTATGTGTATGTTGGCCCTGATGGAACGACAGGCACATTTTTTACTTCTGCATCGGAATTACCAAAAAATTCCGATGGATCAGGATATGAAAATGCCGGGAGATGTATGAGATATAAAGTTTATATGACTTCAACTGACCAATTGCAGACTCCAACTGTTTTTGATTTCGGAGTTAATTACTCCCCTTAAGGGGTAAATATCATGAAATTTTTTAAAAATAAAAAAGGATTTACTCTCGTTGAGCTTTTATTGTATATGGGAATTTTCAGCATTCTCCTGACAGTAACTCTTCAAATGTTTGGTTCAGTTTTTGAATTTCAGTTAGAATCCGAAGCAAATTCTTCAGTTGATGTGGACGGAAAATTCATAATAAATAGATTTAGTTATGATGTAAGTAGGGCTTCTTCAATAACACTTCCCATAGCGCTTGGTGCAAGTGGGTCTGCATTAACAATTGTCGTAGACAATCAGAATCTAACTTATTCACTAAGTGATGGAGTTATAAATTTAAATAATGCATCGACTGGAACCACAGATCAGCTTAATAGTAGTGAAACAACTGCTACAAATCTTTCATTTACTAAATTAGAAGGTGTAACTGGCGGGAAAGATTTAATCCAAATGTCGTTTACGTTAACTTCTGAAGTCACAAAGAGAAAAGGAAAAGAAGTTAGAGAATTTCAGACAACAGGAGGTTTAAGATGAATTTAAAATCACAAAAAGGTAGCGCATTGATAACTTTGTTATTTTTTATGGTAATTTCCTTAACAATAGTTTCAGGTGTCACAATTGTTGTTTTAAATAATGCCTCTTCCACAAGTAGCGCTGAGCAAGGGACACTTGCATTTTATGCTGCAGAGACAGGTGCTGAAAATGCACTCCTTAGGCTTATTAGAGATCCAAATTATGCGGGTGAAACTTTAAACGTAGATGGCGGCTCTGTTGTAATACAAGTTAATAATGGTACTATTATTAGTACTGCAACTGTCTATAGATCTGTGAGAAAAGTTCAAGTAGTGACAACGAATACTAATAATCAGGTTACGGTTACATCATGGAAAGAGATAAATTAAAAAAAGAAGTTCCTAAAAAAATTGCTGGCATTTTTTATTTAGAAGCTAATCGCGGTTTTTTCTACGATCAAACATTATCTTCTCCTATTGGGCTTGAATTCACACAAGATATTGTAAGCGACCTTGAAGTTGTAAGTAGGAAAAAACTTGAAGTAGCTATTCAGACATTTTTAAACGCGAACAAAATAGCTCCAAAAAGTATAATTATTTTACTATCACCAAATGTAACTTTTGATAAAGATTTTCCTCTGGGGACTGTGCAAATGGAGAAAAATATTCAAGAATTTTTAGATCTTGTTCCATTCCAAGATTATATAAGTAGGCAAGCTAAATTTCCGGGAAAAATTAAAGTAGTAGCAGCTAATAGAAGTTTTTCTGATACAGTAAAGGAATCATTTTCAAACTCGGGTTTTTTAGTAAGTGCTGTCATCCCATTATCTTTTTGCCTTGAAACTATTCCTCAGCTTAAAACTAATCTTGATTTAGCTCTTGTTTTAGATAAGGCTGCTGAGTTAAGAGGTTTTAGCTTAACGTCTGAAGTCATAATTTCTGAAGAATCGCAAAAGAAAGAGAAAAAGGATAATAAAAGGCTTTATGGGATGTTAGGGGTTCTTGCGATTTTATTTTTAATTTTATTTTTTGTAATTTACAAATTTGTTTTAACTCCTGCAAAACCGCCAGTCGTTGTTCCAACTACAACTAATACTGCACCAGTTCCAACAGTTTTTGAACCATCTAATATAACTCCTACCATAATAAATTCTCAGATAAATCCATCAACAGAAAGTGCTAATATACAAAATTAAAAGCGATCCTAATTGAGGCTAAAAAATACCCTATTGACAAGTCAAATTTTTTTATTCATAGTATTTATATGACTATTAACTGCCCAAAGTTATTAAAGAAGAATTCAGGATTTACATTAATTGAACTTTTAGTTGTAATCGGAATTTTAGCTATCCTCCTTTCAATCGTTTTAATCGCTATTAATCCTGCAAGACAGTTCGGACAAGCAAACAATACAAAAAGAAGAAGTGATGTAACTCAGATCCTTAATGCTATCGGAGCATATGCAGCTGATCACAAAGGAGTACTTCCAGCAGGTATTCCATTAACAACTCCAGCTGAAATCGGTGACGGAGTTGGCGAAGCAAATATCTGTGCTGATATCTTAACAACTTATATCCCAGCATTGCCTAGAGATCCACAGATTGCAGGTGGAGACATAACATCTTGCACATCTTACAACACAGGATATGAAGTTTCTAAAGATGCAAACAACAGAGTTACAGTTTCAGCAATAAGCCCAGAAAACGGTGAGACAATCACAATTTCTAGATAGGTCCACTAAGATGGCTAAGAAAAAATCTCCACATCACGAAAAAAATTTAACAGCTCTTAATGGTTTTGTGTCCTTCCTGGTTTTAGTATTAGCATTTTCTCTTCTCTTATTATTTAAAGAATATAAAGATGCAATTTTTAATTCTGGAAATTTCAACTTATTTATGCTCTTAGCAGTTTCTGGATTTGCACTTTTGATTTCTCTTCTTTTCCTCATTAATAAAAAGAAATAAAACCTCAGTAAAAGTATAATCAAATCTGTTATTATATATTATCTGTGACTAAGAGACCGTCATTATTATTCATAGTAGGATTAATATCTTTAATTTTCTATGCATTAATTGTAATTGATTTTTCTCCATTTTTAAGAGGACCGGCTCCTTATCCTCCTGATTGGAGATGGCCCTATGAACCGGTAAACACTCTAAGTAGGATTTGGTTTCCTTTTACTATTATGGGAGCGATCTTCTTAAGTTTTTGGAGAAAGGAAAAGAGGTTTGAAAATACTTCAAATTATAGAGTTTTAATTCTGCTTGTGGTGCTTTGCTTTGTTTTACAAATTAGTCTTTTGTACTATAGTCGTTCGGGAGTTGAGGTTCTTCTTCATAGAACCATTAATCCTATGATTAATGGTTATTTTACTGTTTCAACGCAAATTTCTAATCTTGCAAGTTTTATAGCTAATTTTAATCAAAGTCTTAATGATTATCCAATGTACGCTAGGTTTCATCCACCCGGGGGAATATTATTATATTATTTATTTGAACTTATCTTAAAACCGTTTGCACATCTATTCTCGGGTATATTAGCTATATCCCCATATCACGCGGATGTAGCAATGATTTGGAATGAATTAAGTTATTCTCAACGGTTTAACGCTTTAGGGTCAGGATTTATGATTGCATTTTTAGCTTCTATTGCAATAATACCTACTTATTTTTCAACAAAACTATTATACGGAGAAAAAGCAGCTTTTAGATCTGTAGCTTTATTTACATTTATTCCAAGTGTGCTTTTGTTTGTGCCATTAATTGACATATTTATGCCGCTTTTTACTTCGATTTCACTGTATTTTATTTTAAAAGGCCTTAAGGAAAAAAATTATCTGTATTACTTTTTAAGTGGTTTAGTTTTGTTTATTGGGACATTTTTTACTCTTACATTTCTGCCAATTATATTTTTTATTTTTTTAATTTTAATCTTCAAATATTTTCAGCAAAAGAAATATTTTATATATTTTATTAAAAGTTTATTCGTATTTGTCTTGGGATTTACAATTGTTCCGTTCATTTTATTTTTTGCGGGATTGAATTTAATTGAAATGACAAAAACTATCATGTTTTATCATGAAGCAGCGCAAGCAGGAAGAAAGCATTTAGTATGGTTTTTTTATAACCTTTATGACTTCTTTCTTTTTGCAGGAATTCCAATCGGAATATTATTTATTTATCTATTTTTTAAAGAATTGAAGATGTTTAAGTTTAAAAACGTAAAAAGAATTGAAATAATTTCGGTTTCTTTTCTAGTTATGCTTTTAGTGGTTAACCTTAGCGGGGCGGTTAGAGCAGAAACTGGTAGGATTTGGCTTCCCTTTATTCCAATTCTAATAATTGTTATTGCAAATTTTACAACAAATAAATTAAAATTTACGAATCGGCAATTTACTCTGCTCCTTTTGCTGCAGGCCACCCAGGTCATTGTTTTTCAGACCTTTCTTGTGGCAGTCTGGTAGAAAATGTATAAGAATAAAAAAATTTCTCTTATTTTTCCGGCATATAACGAAGAAGAAAATATCGCTTCGGCTATATCTGATTTTAGAAAGCTAAAAATAGTAGATGAGATTTTAGTCGTTGATAATAACTCTAAAGATAATACAAATAAAATAGCTAAATCAAAAAAAGCAAAGGTAATTGTTGAAAGAAAACAAGGATATGGATTTGCATTGAGACGGGGTTTAAGAGAAGCAAAAGGGGATTTGGTTGTTCTTTGTGAGCCAGATGGAACTTTTCAGGCTGCTGATTTAAAAAAATTATTAAAAGAGATTGAAAGACATGATCTTGTAATTGGTACTAGGACGAATTCTAAATACATTGGTAAAAATGCTAACATGAGGGGCGCATTAAGACTGGGGAATATTTTTTTAGCTAAGATTATGCAGTTCTCTTATAATCCTATGATTTCATTAACAGATTGTGGATGCACATTTAGAGTCATTAGGAAAGAATCTTTAAAGAAAATTAATTCTGAATTTAAAGTAGGCGGTTCATATTTCTTGTCAGAATTTACTGTATTGGCACTTATAAATAAATTTAATATTAAGGAGGTGCCTGTTCATTATAGACAGAGAATAGGTGAATCTAAAATTACCGGATCATTAAAAAAATCAATAATCGTAGGCTTACAAATGCTAAGGACAATTTTTGTTTATAGATTGAAGAGTTTATGAAAAAAGTTTTAGTTACGGGAGGCGCTGGTTTTATAGGGAGTCATCTAGTTGATGAATTAGTTGAAAAAAAATACAAGGTCGCAATATTGGATGATTTTTCAGGTGGGAATATAAAAAATTGTAATAAAAAAGCAAAAATATTTAAAATCGACATAAGAGATTTTAAAAAAACAGACGTTGCTATTTCATCGTTTAAACCAGATACTGTGTTTCATCTCGCTGCAAATGCCGCAGAAAATAAAGCGCAATTCTCTCCGGTAGATATTACTTCTCGAAATTTTGACGGAAGTATAAAAGTTCTAACAGCATCAATTAGAGCCAAAGTGAGAAGGTTTATTTTCACTTCAAGTATTGCAGTCTATGGGGAACTCCAAACTCCTTTTAAGGAAAAAGATAAAGCAGTACCAGAGGATTTATATGGAATATCGAAGTTAGCTTTTGAAGATTCTTTAAAAATTTTAAGTAAAGTTCACGATTTCGAGTATGTAATCGCACGTCCGCATAATGTATATGGTCCTAGGCAAAATATGAAGGATCCATACAGAAATGTTGTGACAATTTTTATGAATTCTATACTACAAAACAAAGAGTATTACATTTATGGAAAAGGAGATCAAAAAAGATGTTTTTCATATGTTGATGATGTAGTTGAAGCATTATTAAAATGCGGACACAAGAAAGTATCAGGTATGACTTTTAACATAGGTTCAGATAAAGATTATACTGTAAAACAATTATCAGATTTAATTCTTGAAATAACTAATTCTAAATTAAGGCCAGTTAATCTTCCACCAAGACCACAGGAGGTTAAATATGCAATTAGCGACCATAGGTTAAGTAAAAAATATTTAGGTTATAAAGATAAGACCTCTTTAGAAAAAGGTTTACGAAAAACTTGGGAATGGGTAAAAGAAGAGGGATACGTAAAACCTAAATTTGATAATGTCGAAATTGATAGTCCACTGCTTCCAAAGAATTGGAAATGAGAAAGATTACAAAAATAATCCTAATATTTTTTACTTACCTAATCACATATTTTTCATTTAATGCATTTAGTTATCCGCTTCCAGATGGAGACAGTCTAAACTATCATATCCCAATAGCGAAATCATATTTGTCAGGAAATATTCTAAATCCAGAAAAAATTGGAGGAATTCCATACATGAAATATTCTCCAGGAGCTTCGGAAGGGATACTTTCGGTTTTACTTTTATTAAAAATTCCAATCCAACTATTTAATGTAATTGGAGTTGTATTTTTATTTGCATGTTGTTATTTTTTGGGAAGAAAAGTTGGACTTAAAAATGATTTGTCGATTGTTTTCGCAGTGGTAATTTCAAGCGTTCCAATAGTGCTTCGCTGGATAAATATGCAGATAATAGATATTTGGCTTGCGGGTTTTTTCACTCTCACGCTTTTACTGCTAGATAGTCTGAAAAGTAAAAAATGGTACTATTTCTTGATTGGCACTTCGGCGGGCTTTCTGATTGGGAGTAAGTTTAGCGGTCCTTTATATTTATTAGTTCTTATAATATTTTATTTTAAAAAAATCTTTAATAATTTTAATATTAAGTATTTTATTTATTTTTTAATCCCGTTTATTTTAATCGGATTGTTTTGGTATATTAGAAACCTTTTATTTACAGGAAATCCATTTTATCCTCAGGCATTTTTGTTTTTCGAAGAAACCGGATTTGAGATACTTAGAACGCAAGTCTGGGAAGTATCATTTACGTCTCTTATTGGAGTAAAAAGTTTTATTAATGCTGGATTTAGTGAATTTAGTCTTTGGTTTTTCTCAATTTTTGTTTCAGTAATGTTGATTATTAAAAATATAAAAAAAAGAAAGGCTAAAAAATATACAAAATATATTTTAATAGGTATTTCTAATTTTATAATTTTTCTATTTCTGCCCAGCGATAAGTATTTCCATATTTTTGTTTCTGTATTTAGATACACGTTTCCTGTATATATTCCAATAATTTTAGCGATATTTATGTATTTAAAGGAAAAAGGAAGAGAGGATTATCTTTACTTTATAGCCTTTTTAAGCTTACTGATATCTCCTGTTTATGAATATCATCCTAAAGTACTATTAATAGTACTGCCAATTGCTTTTTATATTTACTTTATAATTCCGGACAGAATTTACGAAAATGCGATAGAATAAATAAGTGATCTACGTTTTAATTTTTGTTTTAGAATTTGTATTTTTATTTATTCTTTCTAAACTTCTAATAAGATCAATTTCCATATTCTTTCTAAAGGTTGCCAGAAAAGAAAATTTGGCAATAAGGCTATTTCATTTATTTTTACTTCCTGGAGTTATAGTTCATGAACTAGCCCACCTCTTGGTAGCTGAAGCGATATTGGTAAGAACCAGTGGATTAAATTTTACTCCAGAGCTGGATGGGGATAGGGTGGTAATGGGAAGTGTGGCTATTCAAGAAACAGATCCGATAAGGCGTGCAATCATAGGATTTGCACCTGTTTTTGTAGGGATAATCTTAATTTATTTCTTTATCTTCTTTTTCCTTTCAGACGGTTCTCCTATTCCTGCTCCTTGGAATTATTTACTAGTTTTATTTATGGTTTTTCAAATAGGCAACACTATGTTCTCAAGCTCTAAAGATCTAGAGGGATCTTTATTTTTAATTATTGTAATTTCAATCTCCGCTTCTGTATGTTATTTTTTTGGAGTAAGATTTCCTGATTGGTTTACGTCTTACTTCAATTCTCAGGCATTTACAGAAATAGTGAAAAAGGGAATTTGGATTTTATCCATACCAATAATAATTGATTTTGTAATTATTTTATTGTCCAAATTAAAATTTAAAAGTTAAATGTGGGTAAAGTTTAAAAAATACTGAATCTGGCCTAAATGCAAATGTAGTATATCTGCGATTTCTTGTTCTGATTTTCCAAGTCTACTGTAAAATATTATTTTACCTTTTTCTTCATCGGTCATGGTAATAATTCTATCTCTTCCACGTATACCGCTTAAATGTACTGGACTTGCGTGGGGAGTAGGAGTCGGAGCTGATGGAGGCATAGTGTAGCCGTAAATTGGATAACCACTCAAAGGAGTAGTTTGTATTTGTGTTACCTCAAGTGGTTTTCGAGCGACAAATGGAGCGGAAATTAATGGAGCAAAATCTAAGTTTGGCATTGTGAATCCAGCTCCTGTAGTAGGCGGAGGAACTATGATTTCAGGACTTGGACTAGGTGAAGGACTTGGTTTTGGTTCCAGGCTTAGTTCTGGTGTTGGATCTGGTGTAGGTTCAGGCGTAGGAGCTGGAGTAGGCTCCGGACTTGGTGTTGGAGAAGGACTAGGTGTAGGTTCAGGCGTAGGTGTTGGATCTGGTGTAGGTTCTGGTTTTACTGGGATTTCACCAGGCAAAATTTTAGTTACAGACTTAATAGTTTGTCCCATGTTAATTTCCTCAGGGGTTTTTCCACATCCTTGAATAGTCGCATGAATTGTTGCGTTTCTATTTCTGAGTGTACCTGCTTCAATTGTGTCTACTCTAAATATTTCTCTTCTTTTAGGGTGTACTTCTGTTTGAAGACTTCCATGATATTTTTTAAGTTCATCTTGGTCAATTGCAATTCTTGCGACATCACCATAAGTCATTCCGTCCTGGCGTCCTGGAAGAGGTAGTTTGGAATCTGGATCAAGTCTAACGATTCCAGGTTTTGTTTGGGGAATCCAAACTCTATTTCCATTTATATTTAAGAAAATTCCATTAGAAGATCTAGGAATATTGAATACTACAGCATTTCCGTCTCTTCTGTTAAATATTCTTAATTCGTCTTTGTCATAATTTCCAGATGTTCCATTTGTATCCCAGTGTGTGCTTTTAATGTCAGTAGACATTTCTCTCCAAATTCCATTTTTTCCTAAGACTCTTCTGGTATCCGTAGTACTTGTAGTTTCAGAAGAAATTTTGTCAGCCCATAAACTTCTTGGATCTGCTGTAAGTTTTCCATTCTCCCAACGGATATCGTTTAGCAAAACTGTTTGGCCATCTCGACTTGAAATTAAATCGTATCCACCATTAATTTGATCCAAGGCTAGTCTTGTGTGTGAGGGAATTTGAATTGGCTTTCCATCTAACTCCATTTCAAAATATTTTACTGGTGTTTCTTGTCCAAAAACTTGAGCGTTAATATCGGGAATATTAGGCTTTGGTGCATTAAAAACAGTTTGTCCTAAAGTTTTACCAATTGGGCTTTGGGGAGTCGCTGCTTTAACTGGTTGTATAAGTAAGTCATGAACTATGTTAGCCCCTCTTTTTACTTCTGTTCCCAGATCAATATTTACACCAATAATATCTCCAGCTGCTCCTATGCCTGCTTTTATAATTCCAAATCCTGCTGCAGCAGCTGCACCTTTTCCAGCACCTTCACCAAAAGCTTTTACTGTTTGTGCTCGTCTATGTTTTCTAAATGCTCTATCTTGTTTTTTTGTTGAAATTCTTAATTCTTCAATGCGCCTTGCTACTGTAAATTGAAGCGCAGCGTCATAATCTGCATAGTTCATTCCAGTCCATCTTAAAGCGTCATTACCTCTTTGAAATGCTTCCTGAAGAGCTAATTTTTCTCGTTGAATTTGATAAGGAGAATTATATTTTATGTAATCAGCGTTAGAGCCTAAAGAGAGCTTATGTCTTGCGATAACTTCACCAAGTTTTGATATCAAAACTTGCCTACCATGATCAGTTGTTAAGTCGCCGTGGATCGCCATATCGATTTCCATAGAAAGTTGTTCAGCCGAGATTCTATCTCTAGCAAATTTGCTAAGTGTTTCTCTTCCTGGTGATTTTCCTTCTGGTTTTTCTCCAGATGCATCATCAATTTCAAAAGTTGCTCTATCTTTACCTAAATCAGCATGTCTTCTTATAGATCCATATATTCCTCCAAAGAAGCTTCCCACTGCAACCGGTAGTACTGGCATTGCTGCAGAAACTGGTGCAAGTGCTGTTCTGGCTGCGCCTGCAGTTATGGCGATTGCAGTTCCAGTCGATGTGGCGATACCGATTGCAGCTGGATTTGCGATTACTCCTTTAGCTCTTCTAAATCTACCACTTTGTGACCAGCCTATGACTTTGTCTTTTCTGCTTAGTTTTGGTTTTGTTTCTACTCCCCAGCGAGTGTTTGCAAACAAGATATTCATATTTCTAACTTGATCTTGTGTGATGTATCCCTCAATAAGTTGTTGTCTTAATACGGTTATTCTGTCGGTCATGCTTGTGGTAAGTTCTTCAACGTGGTCTTTGGATTTTACTCCAAGAAGCTTATCGAATTCACTTCTATTTTCTTTAATAAAAGTTCTAAGATTTGCCATAGCTTGTTCTCTTGTCACTGATGAAGTAGAAAGCTCAAGAATCTTGTCATTTAGACTTGCTCCAAATAATCCATCAACTCGCAAGTGGCGGTTTGCAAATACGTGAGGATTTATTTCTAGGCCTGTTCCGGTTGCAATTAATTCAGCATAATAATCTTCTCTATGTGCTTCCGGATTAATAAAGTGTTTGTTTTTTAAATCAATTTCCGCAAATGGATTGTGAAGATGTCTAAGAGCTCTTTCCGCTTCTTTCTCGTAATCTCTTACTCTTCCTTCTTCAGTTAATCTGGTCCATGCGATTCTTGGGGCACGTCTTAATTTTTCTTTCCACCCTTTTCCAGGAGCTAGGTCTAATTCTATTTGACGTAATGCATTTTTTCTTGCTTGTTGTTGCCAAATTTGATCAGAAGAGGTTAATGCAAAAGTTATAGGTGAAATATTTGTTCTAGTGATTGAGCCATATGGCGCCACCGGTGGAGTTCCAGTAAAAGGAGTAGCAGGGTCTGGATCAGGTGTTGGTCTAATTTGAGGGTGAGCAGGTACCGGAGTAACTGGTGTATTCTCGGCTTTATCTTTTGCTAGCTTAAAAATGTTTTTCGTTGATTCATTAAATTTCTCTGCAGCGATATCTGCTTCAGTTAATTCTTCATCTGTAAAGTAATCCATATTGTCGTTAGTAATACTCATAAAATCAAATGTTGCCTCAAAATATTCAATTAGAGCATTTTCATTTCCGACGATTTCAAGAATTTTAGATTTAAGTTCCCAAAAGGCGTTTTCTGCAGCTTGTTTCTCATCAGGTGTTCCATTGAGTATCTTGTCTACTAGGCCATAAAGTTCTGAGACTGCTTCTTTTAACCCAGTTCTATCTTCATTTATTATTTTTTGTATTTCAGCTTGTGATGTATCAGCTGGATTTGGATCACGCCTTGGAGGTTCAGGTAAATCAGGAATCGGATTACCACTTTCTGCAATTATTTTTTCAAGTCTATTTATTGTTATATTAACTTTTAAAATTGCATCTTTTGTTCTTGGATCATCTTTTCCGTATTGATTTAATGTTACGACGTATGTTTGAAAAGCTTCGCTTGTGTCTCTTACTGCCCCTGGATTTCCAGAAGCATTTGAAAGCCCAGATTTTATTTTCTCAGCATATATGGTTATAAGTTCTCTTTCTCTGGTGGTTAAAATTCCAGAAAGGTAATAGGTTATATCTGCTAGTTTTTTGATTGTTATATCAAATTTTTTCTTCTGTTCTTTATCTAATTTTGCTTCAGGATTTAGCTTGGTAAAATCTTCTTCCCATTTAGTTCTATCTGCGTTTGATTTAGACCAATCGACAGGCTGGTATGCTTCTGGCATTCGATTAAAAATTCCTCCATGGATAGGTGGAGTTGATGGTGTTGCGATTGGTTCTTCATCAGGCTCTTGGCTTCCCGAGGCCAGGCCTTGCGAGGCTAAAGTTATAGGTTTTTCTGGCTGTTTTGGATCAAGAATATAGTATCTTTGAGAAGGAGATTCCTTATCTCTTTCCTCCCTAATTCTTGCGGCTTCTTTCCATGCTTCTTGGTAGTTATCGAACAATTTTGCGCTTCCACTTCTGATAAATGGAGAACTTTCTGGGCGATCTTCTTCAGATGGATCAATCGGAGCTCGTCTTACGGGAGTAGACTCTCCTAATTGAATCGACTCATTTTTTCTTAACCCTTCTAAATCGTAAAGTTTTTCTACTGCCAGTTCTATTCTTCTTTTTGAAGCTCTTAATTCTAGTTTGGATGCTGTTCCTCGATCCGCTTTTCCTGACTTTCGTGCTTCTTCTCTCCTAGACTCTAAAAATTCTTTTACAGCCGCCTGATTACCTGTCAGATTTCCCAAATATCTAATAGATTGGTCAAGCTCTTTTTTCGCTAATTTTTTTTCAAGAGGATTATTAGCGTGTCTATATTTTCGAAGTGCATCTTCAAAAATTACCATTCCGCTAGATAAATCTTGAG
>CAZMGC010000003.1:0-15704 GCA_964565795.1 uncultured Gammaproteobacteria bacterium | reverse complement strand
TTCCTGTATTTGTGATTCTGATCTGACTCCTCCTATGTTTCTTGGAGGATAAAACCATCTAACACCTGTTTGTGATCTTCTTACTGCGGTTTTTCTATCCGCTGTTGTTTGTGCAGCCTGATCAACAAGTATCCTGTGAGACTCACTGCTTGTTGAGCCATTTCCTCTTATCGCTGAAATTGGTGATCTACTATGTTTTTCAAGAATTCTTCTGTCAGCTTCAACTGCCTCATCTTGGTCAGCTCTAAAAGCAACATCGTTCATGAATCCTTGGAAGGGTAATCTTACGACACGACCATTTTTTCTAAAAGAATCTTTCCCGGCAGTGAGATTGATCATTCCAGTATTTAGCATTTCTGCCATTTGGCCTCTTTCAGCTACTTCCCAGTCTTCTAATTCAGTCTCAGGAGTCTTTCTAAATACTTCAAATTGACGTGCGAAAGCCGCTAAAACTTCGTCCCTTTTTTCTCCACTTGTCCTTTCTCTTAAGGCTTGAGAATCTGGGGTTTGGTCAGCATTTCCCTGATGAAAATGTTCGATTTGATTTGCCATAATTGTGCTAGTATTATACCTTATTTTTAGTCCTATAGCAATAAATTTACAAGAAAATTATGTTATAAACGTGTGAAAATTAATTATGTACTTGACATACAGATAAGCCTATATTATAATTCATTTGCAATTCTGCCTATGGATTGAATAAGGGTAGAATTTTAAAAACCCTTCTATGAGGGTTTTTAATTATTTTAATGCAATGAATTATAAAACTGAGTTAGTTAAGAAAATTAATAATAAAACTGCAAATGTTGGAATCGTCGGAATGGGATATGTAGGTATGCCTTTGGCCGAACTTTCTTCTGGCGCTGGTTTTAAAACTGTAGGATTTGTAAGAAATCCCCAAAAAGCTACTAAAATTAACGATCTTAAGATAAAGAATTTAACCTCGACAACTGATAAGGAAAAGATTGCAGAAGCTGATGTTATTCTTATTTGTGTTCAGACTCCAGTTTTTGAAAATAAAATGCCAGACCTTAGGGCATTAAAAGGAGCCTGTGCAGAAGTTTCTAAGTATTTAAGAAAAGGACAATTAGTAGTAATAGAAAGTTCAATCGCTCCAGGAACTACTAGAAAGATTGCTCTTCCAATTCTTGAAAAAACAGGGCTTATTGCTGGAGACGAATTCTTTTTAGCATTCTCACCTGAAAGAGTTGATCCGGGAAATACTAAATTTAAGCTTAATGAAATTCCAAAGGTCGTTTCGGGTCTCGAAGAAAATTCATTTGAAGCAGTTGTGTCTTTTTATGAAAAAATTATTGATAAAGTTGTGCCTGTTAGTTCACTTGAAACTGCAGAATTGGTTAAAATCTTCGAAAATACATTTAGACTTATTAATATAAGTCTTGTAAACCAAGTTCACCAATATGCGAAAGCAATTGATGTAGATATGTGGGAAGTAGTGGATGCTGCTGCTACAAAACCTTTTGGATTCTTGCCGCATTATCCTGGGCCCGGTATTGGAGGACACTGTATTCCAGTTGATCCATATTATCTAATTGAGGATGCAAAGCAAATTGGAATTGATTTAACACTTGTTAAAGAAGCTGGAAGAATTAACGAAAATCAGCCACAAAAGGTAGTAAAAAGAGCTGCTGAAATAATTTCTGCTAGCGTTAAAAATAACTCAGGAAATGGAATACAATCTGTTGTTTCAAAACTTAAAGATGGTGTCCTTAAGGATTCAAGCAAAAAGAAAGTTCTACTTATAGGAGTAGCTTATAAGCCAGATATTGATGATCACAGGGAATCCCCAGCGCATAGAATTTGGGAATTATTTGTTAAGAGTGGATATGAAGTTTCATATCATGATCCATATATTCCGCAATTTATGGGTAAAGAGTCAGTTGAGCTTAATGAAAAGATTATTGAAGAAAGTGACCTGTTAGTAATTACTACAAATCATAGCAATGTTGACTATGAATGGCTTTCAAAGTTTGATAAGCCAATTTTAGACACTAGAAAAGTTAAGATTTCTGATCGTAGCTCACAAGTCTTTTCACTATGAAAGTAGCGATTGTAACTGGAGGAGCCGGCTTTATTGGTCAAAATCTCTGCCGAGAACTTCTATCTAAGGATATAAAGGTTATCGCAATTGATAATTTTATTACCTCAAATTCTAAAGCGGTAAATGAGCTTAAAAAGAATAAAAACTTCACTTTTATTAAGCACGATATAACTAAAAAACTCCCAAAATCACTGGAAAATAAAAATATTGATGTAATTTTTCATCTTGCCTGTCCAACTGGAGTGGATAATCTTTTAAAACTGGGCGGAGAAATGCTTTTTACATCAGGAATTGGAACAAAAAATGTAATGGAGCTAGCTAAAAAAACTAAATCAAAAGTAGTATTTACTTCTTCATCTGAAGCTTATGGAAATCCTGAAGTTTTTCCTCAAGCTGAAGACTATGAGGGAAAAGTAAGTCCAACTGGATATAGAAGTACATATGAAGAGGGTAAAAGATTTGGAGAAAGTGTACTTATGTTTTATGTAAGGCGATTTGATGTTGACGCGAGGATTGCAAGAGTATTTAATACATATGGGCCTGGAATGAGCAAAAGTGACGCTAGAGTTATGCCAAGATTCATGAACCAGTGCATGAATGGCCTCGATTTAACCGTAGAAGGAAAAGGAACTCAAACTAGAACTCTTTGCTTTGTAGATGATTTAGTTGCCGGGCTAATTACAATTGCTACTAAAGGAAAAAAAGGAGAAGTTTATAACTTAGGAAATGATAATGAGACTAAAATAATCGATTTAGCAAAAATGGTTATTAAAATAACAGGAAAAAATTTAAAAATAAAATATATTGAAAGGCCCAACCATGATCACGATAGAAGACTTCCTTCTCTCGTGAAAATGAAAAAACTTGGCTGGAGTCCTAAGGTTAATTTAGAGGATGGAATTAGGAGGACTGCGCAGTGGTATGGTTTTTAGGTTTCTTTACACTTGGATTTAACTTCACTTTTTGGGTAATTGTAGGATTTCTTCGTCTTATCTATGAAAAAATTTCGTCCCGCAAGAGAAATCTTGAAAAAAGGCTAGAGCCACTCCCAATAAATTTTTCTGAAGTTGCAGCAATTGTACCTGCACATAATGAAGAGGATAGTATTAGAAGAACTATAACCGCTCTGCTTCAAGTTTTGCCCGCTAAAAATATTTATGTGGTAAGCGATTATTCTACAGACAGGACTATTGAGATAATTCGCGCAATGGGCGTAAGAAGTTTAGATTTAAGACCAAATAAAGGTAAGGCAAAGGCTTTAGTCTACATAATGCATGAGTACGGACTTTTAAAAGCTTATAAGGCAATTCTAATAAATGATGCAGACTGTGTAATAGATCCAAATTACTTACACGATGCGCTTCAGTATTTTAGAGATGAGCAGGTTGCAGCGGTTAGTCCACATGGGCAGACGAGGTGGGGGAGAACTAAGCTTTCAGAAGTTTTCCTAATTGCTTATAGAGCGAAGTTATGGAGAATAATGCAGTGGGGGCTCCGATTTGGTCAAACATGGAAATTTGCAAATGCTTCTTATATTATTCCCGGCGCTTTTAGTATTTACAGAACTCGTGTTTTGGAGCATCTGGAAATAGATGCACCTGGACTCGTTATTGAAGATTTTAATATGACTTTTGAAGTTCAAAAAAAGAAGCTTGGAAAAATAATTTATGCGCCTGAAATAAAAGCAACACACCAGGATCCATATATTTTAGAAGACTACATTAAGCAATTAAGGCGATGGAATGTGGGCTACTGGCAAACCATATTTAGACACGGTATTTGGCCGAGTTTTTTGTGGCTTACAATGGGTGCTTTTTTAATTGAATTAACTTTTTATAGTATTTTCTTTCTTACAGTTCCTCTAATTGTTACACTTTTAATTTTAAATTCTTTTGACCCTGTTACTCTCCCTCTTATTAATAGGACTTTTAGAATAATGGATATTATAATTGGAGTATTTTTAATTGACTATATTATGACAGTGATTGTAGCTATTTTTGAAAGAAAACCGATTATGTTAGTGCTGGGTTTGGGTTTTGTTTTCCTAAGATTTATTGATTCAATAGTTTATTTTATCTCAATTCCTGAAGCGTTATTTAGAAAATCTGACGGCACTTGGACGAGTCCAAAAAGAGGTTAAAGAGATTTTAATACTTCTACAATTCTTTTAATTTCCGCTTCGCTTAGTGCAGGATAAATCGGAATCGATAGGCAAGTATTTGCCATCTCTAAAGAATTAGGATAATCTTTTTTATTTTCTCCCACGCAGTTATATAAAAGTTCATATTCTTTGATTGGAACAATTGCAGTTATTTTATTTTTTAAAAATATTTTTTTAGCATTATCTCTTTTTTTCTGACTATTAAATTTAAGTACGAAACGATAAGAATTTGAATAATCCTCATCTATGTTTGGAAATGTAGAGATTTTTTTATCAGAAATCGCTACTTTATATCTTTTAGCAATTTCTCTTCTTCTTTTTATAAAACGATCAAGTTTTTTCAATTGTGCATTTCCCACAGCTGCAGAAATATCTGTCATTGGATAATTAAATCTAACTTTATAATTTCGGCGTCCGTTATAATCAATTGCGTCTCTAATAAATTTAGCTCTTTTATTATTATTTGTTAAAATCATTCCACCTTGTCCTGTTGTTATTAATTTTGTTGCATAAAACGAAAAAATAGTTAGGTCCCCATAAGAGCCAATTGGTTTTCCTTTATAAATTCCTCCGATTGATTGAGCGCAATCGTTAATAATTGGTATTCCAAGATTTTCTAGCTCATCAATTTTTGTAAAAGAACCAAGCATATGCGGAACAATTATTGCTTTAGTATTTTTTGTAATTTTATTTTTTATTTCATCAATACTCATGTCGAATGAATTTTTTTCTACATCTACAAGTACAACTTTTGCCCCAGTATAATTTATCGCATTCAATGGATCAGCGACTGTAAAAGCTGAAAGAATTACTTCGTCTGACTCATTAATTCCTAGTGAAAGAAGGGCCAAATGAATTGCAGCAGTGCCACTATTTAGGGCAATTGCATATTTAAAATTATTCATCTTTGCAACTGACCTCTCAAACTTTTTTACTTGAGAATCCCCGATTATCCATTCACTCTTTATAACAACATTAATTGCGTTAAGTTCGTCTTTCCCGAGTAAAGGTTTGTTGTGTTTTATAGTCTTCATATTATTTTAAATATCCCCAGATTCTTTCGTCTTCTCCACCAAGTCTCCAAAATGCTACTCCGCCTGTTCCATATCTTTTCGCGAGATCAATTCTAAGTTTTATACTTTCAGCATTTTCAAACCAGATAATATTTTCTTTTTCATTTTCATCAAAAGTTAAATAAGGAGTTTTAGATTTTTCATCCCAAATTGGTACTAAATTATAAGTATTTACTTTTGATAATATGTCCAAGAAAGAAAGTTCACTATTTGTAGGTGCATATGATCCGTCAGGATTTTTAGTCCATTGTGCTCCCATAAGACCAATTCCTAGATATGCTTTATGACGTGGCACTTGATATGTTCCATATTTAATAATTTCTTCCATCCATGATAGTGATCCAATCGGTCCAGGTTGACTAAATGCTCCATGCTCAAGGTAGGTCATAAAATAAAGTTGATCAGCATATCTTCCAATTTTTCTTAAATCCTGAGCATGAGATCCATTATCTTCAGCAGGATTATTCTCAGATGTTTTAGGGTGAATCGCTACTCCGAGAATTTTATTTCTTTTATGAAGTTCTTTTGATAATTCTTTTATGAATAATGAAAAATTATCTTTTTGATAAGCTTTTAGTGCTTCATAATCTATGTCTATTCCATCGAAGTTATTTTTCTCAACAAGATTAATTAAATCGTTTATATGATTTTCCCTGGCTTCTTTTGATGCTATAACACTATCTACTCTTTTGTGATCCCAAGTTCCATCGCCAGTTTCACTAAGATTGGCAATAAGCGCTAATACCTTTACATTTTTACTGTGAGCGAATTCAATTATGGATTTATCTTCTATAGCATCTTTATAAATTCCAAGGTTACCGTTTTCGTCAATTCTATACCAAAAAAGAGATATGTAATCAATTTTATCTGCATTTTCTTTAAAGCTCTGTGTGGCAACTTCTTGATCCCAATACGGAATCCAACCGATGGATTTTAAGTCAGGTTTTATTAGCTGAATTAATGCAAATATAACGCTAAATATTAATATGAAAATGATAAATGTTATTTTTCTACTCATTTTAATTAGTTACTATTTCTAGGGCTTTTTCCCGATCAACATTTAGTAATAAATCTACAATCGATAAATTTGATATAAAACCAGCTCTGTCCATAAACTGCTGATCATATTCTTTGCATCCCCAATTCTGGGTTACAAGTTTTATATTGTTTTCTTTGTAATATTCTTCATCCATATATCCATTTTGTGCAGTTTCTCCATGAATATATTCTGTTGCTCCTAATTTTTTACAAATTGCTACTGTCCACTGCGTTCCTTTTTGAAAACCTTCCGGTCTTTCAACTCCGAGTTCTGATCCTAGAACAATTTTTTTAAGCCTAAAATTAGCTGTCGCAAGGTGTTTGTTTATTGTTTCTACGTTTAAATTTGAAGGATCTAGGTTAAGACCCATTATGCATGCTAGACCCCACAGGAAAGTTTTTATATTAAGGTCTCCTAGAGTTTGATAATCGTTACTTAAGATTTTTTCAATTTGTGGGAAAATTTGATCAAATGATTTTGATTTACGATAGGCTGTGCTAATAGCTGCAATATGTTTTCTTGCCCAATCCTGAGAATAATCAAGTTGAGTCTCGTTAATTGGTAAAAGACCATTATGTTTTATAGAAACTGTAAGAAAATGTGATCCTTCTGGAAATTTAATTATCGTATCAGACTGAAAAGACTTGTGTCTTTCTTTTCCACCATTTACATTATGGACAAGAGCTTTTGTGTATTGAGCACAATCTAATATCACGAATACATCGGATTCAAGGGCTCGATTAAAGTAGTGCAGCTGAGGAAAATACCTCGGTTGATAAATTGATACTCTCATAGTTTTTAAAGAACATTTCTGTGGCAAAAATATGCTTCTGCGTATTCCTGTCCTATTTGCATGCCCCTGAACTTAGCAAGATTTTTCATTGACCTAAGGGATCTAGGGTGTGCGCCTTTTCTAACCTGTGATTTATAAAGAGAAAGCGCTTTTAGTTTTGCTTTAAGCTCCTCTTCTGTTAATGGTATAAAAAAATTAGGTGCGTCAATTTGTGGAAACGCCCAATTTGCAACAGGAACTGATTCATAGGTTAAAACTAGCTTTTGAAATGGTTTGAAATCCTCTGGTGCTGGTCTTGTTGCGCTAATTAAAGCCTGAGCCGCAGCTCTATGATCCTGATTGTAATCTTGGCGTGGAGGCATTGCCACAATCGTAGGTTTGATTCTGTTTAGTGATTCTTCGATTTTACTTACAAGATCAATTTGAGGAACACTATCAAGTCTTAAATGAAAAGTATTTCCTTCAAAAAGAATTTGGTAATTGTCATATTTAAGAAATTTTGCCGCTCTAGAAATTTCAGAGACTCTTTCATTGCCGTTTGACACTCCTCTTGCTGAATATTCCTGCGTATCTCCAACAGTTAAGAAGAGTACGTAAACCTCTCCGCCTGCATCTTTAATTTTCTTAATAAGTCCACCGCAGCCAAGAACTTCGTCGTCAGGATGAGGCGAAACGATGAGTAATTTTTGATTTTTTAGGTCCGGCATCATAGAGGGGAATAATATCATATTATAGGCTATTTTGCAAGGACTTTTATGCCTAAATTATAAATGATTTATATCCTATAGCATTGACTTCTGCGTCAATTTTTTGTATAATCCTGTGCCTATGAAGAGTTTATTCGAAATCCTTACTGCATTCACATGGTTTGTTCTTTGCGTTACTGCAGCAGTTTTTCTTTTAATTGCCTCATTCATTTATAGTGGAATACTCGTGATTCAAAAAAGTTCGATAGGGAAGAGAATAGAGCTTCCCAGAATCCAATTTGCTAAGTAAAACCCCACAATCACACTTTGACGAGTTAATTTTTGTGATGCGGGGTAAAGGAAAAACCAGATAGATCTAGTTTGACTCTGGATTTTTCAAAACTTACACCCTCTTGCTCCAAAAGCTGACGTTGCACATCTAGTCCTCCAAAAGCATATCCCGGAGCTAATTCGCCATGTTTGTTTACAACTCTATGACA
This sequence comes from uncultured Gammaproteobacteria bacterium, assembly GCA_964565795.1. Taxonomy (GTDB): domain Bacteria; phylum Patescibacteriota; class Microgenomatia; order Levybacterales; family UBA12049; genus 2-01-FULL-39-10-A. The sequence continues at coordinate 7,390 of CAZMGC010000003.1, read as the reverse complement.
AGGAATATTATCTGGGTCTTTATTAACATGAAGAGCAAATCCCACGACTCTTGGGTTTGAAATCCCTATATGTCTGGCAATTTCTCCATAAGTGGTTACTTTTCCTCTAGGGATTTGCTCGACTGCTCTATAAACTTTATCGAATGTATTCACCGTAAATAAATAAACCAAAAGGCGATTGCGAGTACAATTCTATATATTCCAAATGCTATGAAGTTATGGTTGCTTAAATATTTAACTAATAATTTCACCGATATTCCCGCAAATATAAATGAGCTTATGAAGCCAATTCCTAATAAAAATAATTCATTTGGTGAGAAATTTAATTTTGTTTGAAATATATCTAAACCTGTCGCAGCTATCATGGTCGGAACTGCCAGAATGAAAGAAAATTCTGCAGCAGTTTTTCTATTTGTTTTAAGTAGAAGTGCTCCTAAAATAGTAGATCCAGCGCGGGATACGCCTGGAATTACAGAGATTGACTGAAAAAGACCAATTATTAGCGCATTTTTAAAACTTATCTGTTCGATTTTTGAAACTTGATTTGTTTGTTTTTCTTTATTGAAGTATTCCACGAGTATAAATGCTATTCCTCCAATCAGTAATGCGATAACTGTAATTAAGCTATTTCCAATTAGATATTCTTTAATAATTTTATAAAAAATAAGACCTACTACTGCGCTTGGAAGAAATGCCACGAAAATTTTTGGCCAAATTTTGGTATTTAATAATGTTTTGAAGTATAGAAAAACGATTGAAAGAATTGCGCCGAGTTGAATGATTATTTCAAAACTTTTTACAAATTCAGTTTGTTTTATGCCTAAAATATGAGAGGCGAGCACAAGATGTCCAGTAGAAGAGATAGGTAAAAATTCTGTCACACCTTCTACGAAAGAAAGAATTAAAGTTTGAATTAGATCCATCAAAAAAATTATATCAGAGAATTACTTCCAATAAATTAAAAGATCCTGTATTCTAATGATATGGAAGATTTGGAAAAGTTAGCTCGATTAGTCAGATATTATAGTTTACTTACTACTTCCACTGCTGGTTCAGGGCATTTGACTTCTTCTCTTTCCGCAGCTGATCTAATGACAGTTCTTTTTTTTGGAGGATTTTTAAAATATGACATTAAGAATCCTGATCTTCCCCAAAATGATAGGGTAATTTTCTCAAAAGGACATGCATCAAGTCTTTTTTACTCTCTTTGGGCTGCGGCCGGAGGGATTCCTGAAAGCGATCTTTTAACTTATAGAAAATTTGGAAGGGTCATCCTACCATGGAATTTAAATATACGGAGGCCCCAACGGGTTCGCTTGGTCAAGGTTTGTCAGTAGGGCTTGGGATCGCTCTAGCTGCAAAAATGGATAAGTTAGATTATAAAACTTTTGTTCTGATGGGAGATAGCGAAATGGCAGAAGGGCAAATTTGGGAGGCAATTCAGCTCGCAAGCTATTATAAATTAAATAATTTAATAGGAATTATTGATGTAAATCGACTGGGACAGAGTACAGAGACAATGGTGGGGTGGGATGTTAAGGAATATCAGAAAAGGATTTCTGCATTCGGTTGGGAGACTATAGTAATTGACGGGCACAATCTGGAGGAAATTTCACATGCTTATTCAAGGGCACTTGATTCGCACAATTTACCCGTGATGATTATTGCGAAAACCATTAAAGGAAAAGGTATTAAAAAAGTAGAAAATAAAGAAGGTTTTCACGGAAAAGCTCTCCCCTACGATGAGATGGGGGAACATGTAAAAGACTTAGGTGAAATAGATAAATCAATTCGCGGAGTTATACTGAAGCCTGTTTATAAATTGGATGAAAAAAGACAGTCTTCCCGGAATAGTTCCCACGTCGCAGAATATAATATTGGAGATAAAATTGCTACAAGAAAAGCTTATGGCCAAGCTCTTCTCTCCTTATTATTCTCCCACCCTTCCCTAGTGGTTCTTGACGGAGAAACTTCAAATTCAACTTATTCAGAAATTTTTGGTGATAAAAACCCTGACAAATTTTTTGAGATGTTTATAGCTGAGCAGAATATGGCATCAGTTGCAGTAGGCTTATCAACTCGGGAAAAAATTCCATTTATTTCAACGTTTGCAGCATTCTGGAGTAGAGCACATGATCAGATAAGAATGGCCGTGAACGCTAAAGCAAATATAAAATTTGTGGGAAGTCACGCGGGGGTTTCAATTGGAGAAGACGGGGCATCACAAATGGCTATTGAAGATATCTCAATGTTTAGATCTTTGAACGATAGTATAGTTTTATATCCATCTGACGGTGTCTCTACGCAAAAACTGACAGCATTGGCTGCAGATCACAGGGGAATTGTTTACCTTAGAACTACCAGAATGGATACGCCTATTATTTATCACGAGAAGGAAAATTTTGAAATTGGTGGGAGTAAAACCTTGAAGAGTTCTTCAAAGGACAAGGTAACAGTAGTCGGTGCAGGAGTTACTCTTCATGAAGCACTTAAAGCTTATGATGAGCTCATAAAGCAGGGAATAAACATAAGAGTTATCGATCTGTATTCTGTTAAGCCTATAGATTCTGCGACGCTAGAAAGAGCGGCTGATGAAACGGGTTTAATTCTCGTTGTCGAAGATCATAGGCCTGAGGGAGGAATCGTAGAGGCTGTTCGCTCTTGTTTGATGGATTCAGGAGTTCCAGTCCATAGCTTGGCTGTTACCAAGATGCCAAGGAGTGGAACACCGTCCGAGCTTTTAGCGTTTGAGCAAATTGATGCGAAAGCAATTGTAGAAAAAGTGCACGAATTGTTAAGATAGAATTATGATAAGAGTCGCGATAAATGGATACGGAAGAATTGGAAGAATTGCTCACAGAGTAATTCTTGAGAAATATAAAAGTAAGATAGAAGTCGTCGCGATAAATGCAGGGAGATCCACTGATCTAAAAGGCTGGATGTATTTACTAAAATATGATTCTGTTTATGGAAAGTTAAAAGATGAAGTCACAATTGAACCAACAAAAGAATCTAAGAAAGATTTACTAGGTAGAATTGTAATTAATAAAAGAAGAAAGACTTTTGTTTATTCCCAGAAAGATCCATCGCTTCTTCCCTGGGAAGATTTGAAAATAGATGTAGTTATTGAGTCCACGGGTCATTTTACGAGCCTAGAAGACTTAAATCTCCATATAAAAGCGGGTGCAAAAAATGTAGTACTTTCAGCTCCTGCAAAAGGTGGAAACATAGAAACTTATGTTTTTTCAGTCAATGACTCAGATTATTCAGGCTCAAATATAATAAGTAACGCGTCCTGTACGACAAATTGTATTACTCCAGTTGCTAAAGTTCTTTCTGATGAATTTGGAATTGAAAAAGCCATGATGACAACGATTCATGGTTATACTCAGGATCAGCGTTTGCAAGATGGAGGACATGAGGATTATCGCAGAGCGCGAGCAGCAGCAGAAAATATTGTCCCAACGAGTACAGGGGCCACAAAAGCTGCGGCAAAAGCACTTCCAGAACTTGATGGCATTTTTAATGGTTTGGCCATTCGTGTTCCAGTTCCCGTTGGGTCACTTTCAGATTTTACGTTTGTACTTAAAAAAGATGTAACAGTTGAAGAAGTAAATAATGCGTTTAAAACAGCAGTAAAGAAAAATAATTTTAAGGGAATTTTAGAAGCTACAGAAGAGCCCATTGTTTCTTCTGATATAGTTGGAAATTCTCATTCTGCGATTGTAGATCTTAGTCTTACACAGGTCGTAGGAGGAAATATGGTTAAAGTAATTGCTTGGTATGACAACGAATATGGTTATGCTAACCGCTTGATTGAAGAGGTTATAATGGTAGGAAATTCTTAAGATTCTAAATCTTTAATCTTTTCAACTCTTCTTTTGTGTCTCTCGTCTCCGGGGAAAGGACTTTCGAGAAATGTTTTAACTGCATTCTTAATTTGTTCTTCTGTTAAAAATCTAATTCCCAAAGAAAGCATATTTGAATTATTATGAGCGCGAGTTAGCCTTAGCATTTCATATTCGTCGTGACTTTCGTTTCCATTTATGTCGATCGCCTGAGCTGGAAGAGCTGGAGAGTAAAACAGCGCACACCTCACGTTTTTAAATTTATTAGCAACAATTTGCTCTCCTTGCCCTGATCCTCCAAAAACTATACCAAAGCTTTCTGGATTTTCTGATACCTTTTTAGCAGCTTCTGAAATTAAATCAGGATAGTCATCATTTTTGTCATATGTAAAAGCTCCACAATCTTGGGCATCATATCCTAATTCTTTTAAGTAATCGATCATTTTATTTTTTATATCAAGACCTGCATGATCAGTTGCTAAATAAACTTTTATGGCCATATTATTTCCCTAACCTTTCTTGTTATTTCATGGGGATTATCAGATTGCCAAATATTTCTTCCAACTGCCATCCCGATACACCCTGCATTCATTGCGGTTTGAACTGTTTCTAAAAAGCTCGTCTCATCTTCTTTAGCTCCTCCTGATATAACGACTCCAGTTTTTCCGGCATTATCAACTGCCCATCTTAAGCTTTTTTCATCCCCTGGATATTTTATTTTTATTATGTCAGCTCCCATTTCAAGTCCAAGACGAGCTGCATAAGCAGTAAGTTCTTTTATATCTTTTCCTTCTGCACCGCTTCCCTTTATGTACATCCATCCAACGAAAGGGATGTTGGATTTATGCGCCTCTTGTTCAATTTTGCTGAATTCTTTAAACATTTTTGATTCATGGCGACTTCCAACATAAATCGTATACCCAACAGCTGAGGCTCCAATACTTAGCGCTTCTTCAACTGTACAAATTTGTGGTGAGTAAGGATCAGGGTCATCATTTAAGTTTGTTTTTCCATTTAGTTTGATAATAAGAGGAATCGTGGATTCATATTCTTTTTTATAATACTGTTCAGCGACACCTTTCTGAAAAATAATTCCCGTAAATCCACCTTTTAATCCAATATCGATTATATTTTGCGGATCTGCATTTTCATCATCAAAGTCAACAGGGCCATGTTCCATCCCTTGATCATATGCGAGGAAAAGTGCTTTTCCGTTTTTTGTAATTTTACTTATATCTGTCATATTTGGGTTGGTTTGAATTCTTCATTTTTATTTGAAATCTCTTCTAATTCCTCAATTCTTAATAGGCCATCCTGAGCTCCAACTTTTCTGATAACGCTGTCTGAATTTATTGCGCCATATCTCATTGCTTCCTCAATGGTTTTTCCTTGAATAATAGCGTAAAGAAATCCTCCCGCATAAGAATCACCAGCTCCTGTTCTTTCAGTTGGTTTATCTTTTGAAAGCGGGCCAATATGAAAAATTTTGCCCTCCTTATCTATCGCATATGATCCATTTATTCCATCTGTTACTACTGCAATCTTAGGTCCCTTTTCCTTAAGCTTTGTCATTAAATTCTTTATATCGGTTTCTTGATCACCGATTATTTTTTGAGCTTCTGCTAAATTTACAAAAAGAATTTCTGTTTTAGGTAATAGTTCTAAAGTTTTTTCAAACCCCTCATTTAGTTGTCTGCTCCCGGGGTTAAACGCAAATAAGGAGTTTGGGTTATTTGAAATCACTTCATCGAAAATAATTTCCCATTTACCATTTAAACCAGTTAGATAAAAAAACTTAGGATTTACAGTTCCTATCTCTAAAACTTCCTCGCTTGGTGTTCTCTCGTCTAGTATTGTTCTGTCGCCAGCATAAGAAAGAACAATATTGAAATATGGTGTTTGCCTATCTCCTTTTTTAATGTAGGTTTGATCCACGCCTTCATGTTTAAGAGTATTAGTAATTTTATCTGAAAATTCGTCGCTTCCAATTTCAGCAGCTAGCGCTGTAATTAACCCGAGACGCTTGAGTCCCACAGATAGATTTGCAGCATTTCCCCCAAGAGTTAATTTATGTTCATCTAATGGTACTTTTTCTCCAAGAGGAAAAGAAATGTTATTTGAAAATTTATCGTAAGAAAATTTCTGAAGATTTTTAAGAAGAACGAAAACATCAATTGTAGCGTTGCCTATGCATATTACATCAACTGAGTTCATAACATGATATTACCATTTAAGTTGGATTAGTGCCATACGTTTGCAAATATGACTGGTAAACTTTAGAATTGAGTTATGATTTTTAGAAAAAAAGAAGAGTCTGTTAAGGAGCCAATAAAGACTAGAAAAAAAGAAGAAGAATCTAACGAAGAGTGGGATAAGAAAAGGGTAGTAATTACAGCCTTTTTTGTAATAGTTGCAATTCTTGCAGTTCGCGAAATTAAAACTACTTTTTTCCCATCTAGTGATGGAGTTTTAGGTCAAAATGTAGAAGTAACGCCAACTCCAATTAAAAAACCTGATGTAGAGATCCCTCGGTTTAACGTAGTAAATGAAGTGGGTTCAAAAATTGAGGAGTTAAAAAGAAATATTGAGGGGCTAGATCCTGAAGAGGTTGCATCTTCTTCTCCACAAATCCAAAAAGTTTTAAGAGATATGGAGGGTTTAAAAGATTTACCAAGTAACGAAGCTAGAAATACCTGCATGAAACTCTGCTCAGAAATTTAAATATGGATGAAATAAGAGGAAGAGCGGAAAAAGTTCTTCAAAAAATAAATCTTTCAGAAAAAGAAATAGCCTTTAAGCATATAGAAGGAGAATCCATGATGCCGGATTTCTGGAAAGATCCTCAAAATGCCACTAAAAAAATGAAGGAGATGGCTAGTCTCCAAAAAGATATCGAGAATGCTAAAAACCTAAAGACCTTGATTGATTCTGGAAATCTTGAGGAAGCGGAAGAGCTTTTGGAGGAACTTGAACATTTACTTTATTTTTCGGGAGATTTTGATAAATCTGCAGCAATTATTTCCATTCATGCAGGCCAAGGAGGAGTGGAAGCCATGGATTGGACACAAATGCTTTATAGGATGTACTCAAGATATGCAGAATTAAAAGGATTTAGTCTCGAAACCATTGATGAGACACCTGGGGAAGAGGCTGGATTAAAAAGTATAACTTTTCTTGTCCTTGGTGACTTTGCCTATGGTTTGCTCAAGCTAGAAGCAGGCGTTCACAGGCTTGTTCGTCAGTCACCTTTTAATGCCGATAATCTCAGACAAACCTCGTTTGCCTTGGTCGAAGTAGTGCCTCAAATTGAAGATGCAGGCGCGATTGCGGTAAAAGAGGAAGATGTGGAGTGGGATTTTTATAGATCAGGAGGTCATGGTGGGCAAAATGTAAATAAAGTTAGCACTGCTGTTCGTCTTAAGCATAAGCCAACTGGCATTGTGGTAACTGCACACTCAGAAAGATACCAGGGAAAAAATAGAGAATATGCGATGAAGCTTTTAGTAGGAAAACTTTGGCTTTTACAGGAAGAAGAAAGAAAA
>CAZMGC010000002.1:0-57853 GCA_964565795.1 uncultured Gammaproteobacteria bacterium | reverse complement strand
TTCTAATTTTATTAATAAGAAGAATAATGTTTTGTGACTCATTATATGAGGGAATTATAAATCCAATATTTAATAATTTCATTTCAGAATCAGACAAAGTATAGCATATAAATTAGCTTTAAATTACTTTTAATTTCAATACTTAAAATTGTATTTATTTAGCTACAAAAAAATGCTATTCTATATTAAGTGACCCGATTGACTGCCTTTATTAGATTATTTCTTAAAAAGAAAAAAATATTAGCAATTTTATTAGTAATTGCTCTGATTGGTATTGGTTTTTTAGTAAGAAATAGAAACTCTTCGCCTCAAGAATCTGCAATTGTTAAGTCTGGAAATCTAAAGGAAGAGCTTGTTTTATCTGGTGAGATAAGTGCGACCGAGAAAACTAATTTATTTTTTCCAGTTTCAGGTAAGATTAGCTGGATAGGTGTGGAAGAAGGAGATGAAATTTCTAAAAATCAGAGCTTAGCAACTCTCGATCAATTCTCTGTCGTAAAAAATTTACAGTCCTCACTCCTGGATTATTCCAAGGAAAGGAATAATTTTGAACAAACTAAAGAAGATAACGGGAATGCTACTCCCGAAAATGCTGCGAATTCAGAGATTAAAAGAATTCTAGAAAATAATCAATATGATTTAGATAAGGCTGTATTGGCGGTAGAGTTGAAAGATATCGCAAAAAGAGATTCAGTGATAGTAGCTCCTTTTAAGGGAATAGTTGCTAGTAAGTCGAATTATTATGTAGGAAATAATATTACTTTTGGGACAGTTTTATTTGAAATTGTAAATCCTGACACCGTATATTTTTCGGTTTCCGCAGATCAAACTGAAGTAGTCTCTCTAGATATAGGAGAAGAATGTGAGATTTCTCTGGATGCTTTTGAGGGCAAAAAAATATCTGGAAAGATTGAAAGTATTTCATTTACTCCAGATGAAAATGAGTCTGGGACTGTTTATAGAGTAAAAGTTTCTGTCACAGGTGATATACCTTCTTTTAGGATTGGAATGACAGGAGATGCAACATTTATAGTTCGAGAGAAAGAAAATGCTTTATATGTTTCTTCAAAATTCATTAAATCTGATGAAAATGGAAGTTATGTTCTAGTGGGGAAAAATAAAGAAAAAAGATATATAAAAACTGGTCTAGAAACAGAAGAGGATATTGAGATTACTGAAGGAATAAATGAGGGTGATGTAGTTTATGATTAAACTAATCGATGTAGAAAAAGATTATGAAATTGGCGAAGATACTGCAAAAGTCCTCAAGAAAATAAATTTAACCATAAAAGACGGAGAATTCGCATCAATCGTAGGGCCCTCAGGTTGCGGTAAATCTACCATGATGCATATACTTGGTCTTTTAGACAAACCAACTTCGGGTAAAGTCTTATTAGATGAAAAGGATGTTTCAAAGCTTTCCGACGATGCACTGTCAGAATTTAGAAACAGATATGTGGGGTTTATATTTCAGCAATTTAATTTAATTAATAAACTATCGGTAATAGAAAATGTGGTTTTGCCTGCATTATATTCTAAGTCAAAAATAGATTTTGATCCTTATCAGAGAGCAGAAGAATTATTGCAAAGATTTGGGATAATTGAGCGCAGGAATTATAGACCAAATAAGATTTCGGGTGGTCAACAACAAAGAGTTGCGATTGCTAGGGCTCTTATCATGAAACCTAAATTAATTTTAGCAGATGAGCCTACAGGAAATCTTGATTCTAAATCAGGTGCAGAAATTTTAAAACTTCTTGAAGAACTTAATAAGGATTTAAAGGTTACAATTCTTATTGTTACGCATGATAAGGAAATTGCTGCAGAAGCTAGAAGACAAATAAAAATGAAAGATGGGGAGATAATTGATTCATGAAGCGCTTTATTTTTTTATTTGATTCAGCGATTGATGATTTCAAAAGAAATAAGATTAGAACTTTTCTCACTTCTTTAGGAATTTTAATTGGTGTTTTGTCAGTAGTGCTTTTAATTGCTTTTGGGATTGGTTTAAGAAATTACATAGAGCAGCAGTTCGAGAATCTGGGGTCTAACAGTATTTATGTTTTACCATCTAGAGTTTTAGCTGATGGTGGAGGATTTCAAGATCCTGGATCAATAGGGGAAAGATTTGAAGAAAAAGATGTTGCTAAGGTTAAAAAAATAGCGAATGTTAAATATGCAGTACCAACTTATGAAAAATCTTCAATTGCAGAAGCAAATGGAGAAAAAAAGTCTACAACTATAATTTTAACAAATCAAGATGTTGCGAAAGTACTTAATTTAAAAGCAGAAGCTGGGAGACTTTTAACAAAATCAGATATTGATAAAAGAGCTAAAAAAGTAATGATAGGACCAAAGTTGGCTGAGGATTTATATGGATCAAAGGAATCAGCTATAAATAAAAAGATAAGAATATCTGATCAAATTTTCCAAGTAGTTGGTGTCCTTGATTCAAAAGGAGGCGGTGGTCTTGGAGGTCCAACTTTTGATAGTTATAGTTATGTATCTTATAAAATCAACTCTCTAAATCCTAACAAAAAATTTACACAAATAAATGTTCAAGCAAGTAACGAAGAATCAATACCCCAGGTTAAAAAAGACTTAAACGAACTTTTTTTAAAATCTTATGAGGAGGATGAGTTTCAGGTTATAGAACAGACAGAAATTTTAAATATTGTAACTCAAATTTTTTCAATTCTTAATTATATTCTAATCGCAATCGGATCGATTTCTTTAATTGTCGGAGGAATTGGAATTATGAATATTATGTATGCAACAGTAACAGAGCGCACAAAAGAAATCGGAATCAGGCGTGCAATAGGGGCTACTAGAAAAGATATACTGCTTCAATTTTTAGTACAAGCTCTTATCCTGTCAGTGTTTGGTGGTTTATTAGGACTTTTAATAGCAGTATTAATTGTAATTTTAATACAACCTTTTTTCCCTGCGGGAATAAATTTTATTTCCGTAGTTGCTGCTCTCGGAATCTCATCGGTAATTGGAATTTTCTTTGGTGTTTTCCCGGCTAAAAAAGCAGCAGATCTTTCTCCAATAGAAGCAATAAGGTACGAGTAATAATAGTATAATTCATCTATGCACAAGAATATAAATCTTTTTTCATGGTTTAATTTTTTTACGGAATTTAAATTCTATGCTCCGATTGCAATACTTTATTTTGCACAGGTTTCAGGTTCTTATGCGCTTGGAATGAGCGTATTCTCGATCATAACTGTTTCTTCAGCTTTTCTTGAAATCCCAACTGGAATTTTTTCTGACAGAATTGGAAGACATAAAACTATAATACTTGGATCATTTTTTGCATTAATTGCATCAATCTTTTATTCAATAGGGGGTTCATTCATGATTTTAGCGATTGGATCAATATTTATGGGGCTTTGCAATGCATTCTACAGTGGAAATAATGACGCATTCATACATGACTCTTTAGCAGAAAATAACGAAGAACATAGATATGCAGAATTATATGGAAAGATTAGTAAAATGTCTCAAATCGCACTTGGTCTTTCGGCAATAATTGGTGCTGTACTTTTACTCAAGGGTTCTTTTTCTCTACTCGTTTGGCTTTCTGTAATACCACAAGTAATCTGTTTTTTTCTTTCTTTTGCTTTTACTGAGCCCAAGGTTCACTCAAGTAAATCTGGGAATATTTATTTACATTTAAAAGAAGCTCTTTTGGCTTTTAAACATAATCCAAAACTTAGGCTTTTAAGTGTCTCCTCGATTATAGGGTACGGCTTTGGTGAGGTATCGTTTCAATTCCAAGCTGCGATTTATTCACTTGTTTGGCCAGCTTGGGCAATTCCAATCGCAAAGATATTTTCTTATTTTGGTGCTGCAATTAGTTTTCATTTTAGTGGTAGAACAATTAAAAAATTTGGAGAGCTTAAAATGCTTCTAGCAGGGAACGCATGGGCAAGATTTGTAACTACTGTTCCGGCAATTTTTCCTTCAGTTTTAACTCCTGTTTTAATGTCAACAACGTCACTTTTTTATGGGACTACAGTTGTTGCAAAGTCATCACTTATGCAAAAAGAATTCAAGCAAGAACAGAGAGCAACGATGGGGTCATTGGATTCATTCTTTGGAAGTATATGTTTTGGAATTGTTGCATTTTTGGTAGGACTTGTAGCAGATAAATTATCACCTGTTGTTGCTCTTTTAATAATTCAAATATTTCAATCTCTTAATTTTTTTGTTTACTTAAGAATTTTTAAATCCCATAAATAATTTTAATAAATAAAGATATCTTAGATTTTTTGGTATAATTTTAACTCATGGAAAACAAAGTGCCACCTCAGGTATCAAATGATCCAGGTTTGACACCAACCGAAAAGAGAAAGAAGATAATTCTTCTATTAGCAGCTTTAATAGGATTTAATGCTTTCGTTTTTGGAGGACTTTATTTTGTTCTTTCAAAAGGAGATTCAGCATCTAAAATTTCCAATATAACCTCTTCAGTTAATCCAACGCCAACTCCATATCCATTTTCAGAAATGACAATTCCTTCGCTTCGTGCAAGAGAATATAAAAGTAAATTAAATGAACGCGAACAGTATTCCACGAATTCTAATTACACAAGTTATTTAACTTCTTATGATTCAGATGGATTTAAAATTAATGGTTTACTAACGATTCCTAGCGGAGAAGCACCAGCAGGGGGGTGGCCAGCTATCGTTTTTGTTCATGGTTATATTCCTCCTTCTACATACACGACAACAGGAAATTATAGCGCCTACGTAGATTATCTAGCGAGAAATGGCTTTGTGGTTTTTAAAATTGATTTAAGAGGGCATGGAGAAAGTGACGGGGAAGCGGGTGGAGGGTATTATGGCTCTGATTATATAGTTGATACTTTGAATGCTAGAGCAGCGCTTCAAGTTTCAAATTTTGTAAATCCCGAGAAAGTTGGGCTTTGGGGACATTCTATGGCAGGAAATGTAATAACGCGCGCCTTAGCAGCACAACCTGATATTTCTGCGATTGCGATTTGGGGTGGAGCAGTCTATACATATTCAGACATGCAAAAATACGGAATTGATGATAACAGTTACCGTCCTCCGTCTGATCAGAATATAAATAGAAATAGACGTCAACGTTTGAGTGATATGTATGGGCAGTTTGACCCAAATCATCCCTTCTGGAAGCAAGTTCCTTTCACAAATTATTTAGATGGAATAACCGGTGCAATTTCCTTAAATCATACAGTTGATGACCCCGTGGTAAATATTGGATATAGTAGAAATTTGAATAACATTTTGGATAAAACTTCAATTCCTCATGAATTAATCGAATATCAGAGTGGGGGTCATAATTTTACTGGTTCTTCCTTTACCGAGGCGATGGAGAAAACAATTGAATTTTACAATAAATATCTTTAAATTATTTGTTATAATTCAACGGATATTAAATTATAAAATAAACTTGAATTATAGATTGGAGGTGAGTAAATGGAAGAAGAAACACAAAAAACTGGAATGAACAAAAACATGATTATGGTTGGAATTGCGGTGGTTATTATTATCGCAGCAGTTGCAATTGGTGGTTTGGTTCTATCCAAAAATAAAGAGCAAGCAGTGGTAGAAACTCCTCAAGATACAACAGGAACGATACAGGAAACAAGTGAACAGGGTGCAATGACCGGAAACTATAAAGATGGAACATATGAAGCAGTAGGAGAATATTCATATCACTCAGGAACAGAATCCATCGATGTTACTGTTACGCTTAAAGGTGGAGTAATTGAAAATGTGGATGTAGTTGCTCAAGCAAAAGCGCCAATCTCTAAGAAAATCCAAGAAGATTTCATCGCTAACTATAAAGAACAAGTTGTTGGAAAAAATATAGATGAGGTAAAACTTGGAAAAATCTCTGGTTCAAGCTTAACTCCAATTGGATTTAATACGGCTCTTGAAGAAATTAAGGCACAAGCTCAAGCTAGTTCTTAATTATGAATTCTTTTCATCTGGCATTTGAAGCAATCGGAACCCATTGGGTAATCGATTGTTTTGATGCGCCAATCTCCCAGAGCAAAACTCTTTCAATAATTTCTAAAAGGATTGAGGAGTTTGATAAAATATATTCGAGATTCCGGAAGGATTCTTTAATTTGGAAAATTTCAGAGAAAAAAGGCGAGTATAAATTTCCGCCTGACGCCAAAGAGTTGTTTTCTCTTTATAAAAAACTTGAGCTGATTACAAATGGAGCATTTACTCTTTTGATTGGAAAAACTCTTGATGAAGCCGGATATGATTCAGGTTATAGCTTGAAGCCTGGAAAAATTACGAAACTTCCTAAGTCTTCAGAAATTTATTCATTTGACTATCCCACTCTAACAGTTAAAAAGCCATTTATTTTAGATTTTGGAGGTTTGGGAAAAGGATACCTAATTGATATTATTGCAAAATTACTTTTAGAAAATAATATAAATACTTTTACAATCGATGGTGGGGGAGATATCTATTATAAAAATGATGAAAAATCATTGTCCGTTGGGCTGGAGCATCCTGGGAATTTCGAACAGGTAATTGGAATTGCAAAAATAAAAAATCAGTCAATTGCTGCGTCATCGGGAAATAAGCGAGCATGGGATAAATTTCATCACATTATTAATGCCAACTCCTTAAAATCTCCGGATGAAATATTGGCGACTTGGGTAATTGCTAAAAATGCTGTTACAGCAGATGGAATAGCTACGTGTTTATTTTTTGTTTCTCAGGAAAAACTATTAAAATATTTTGATTTTGAATATTTAATTTTATATCCAGATTATACATTTAAGAAATCTAAGAATTTTCCTGCTGAGCTTTTTATAAAAAAATAAAATTTAGTACAATAATAAAATGAGAGCAATAGATAACCTCCTAAACAGTTTTACAACCTACCGCGTTGTTTTGTACGGACTAATTTTTCTTGCGTGCATTTCCATTTTCTTTTCAGGAGTTGGAATTGTTCCATTTCCAACTCTTAATCTAATTTCTAGTTTGGTTTTAATTCTTCTCTCGTGTTTTATTTCAAATTTTATATTTGCAAAGATTTTTAAAGTCCAAACAAATCTTGAATCTTTCGCTATCACGGGCTTGATTCTTTTTTTAATTCTCACACCATACGAATTTGGAGGATCTCCTTTAAATTATATTTTATTCTCCGCAATTGCGATGGGTTCCAAGTATATTCTAGCGCTTCATAAAAAACACTTTTTTAACCCCGCGGCGTTTTCGTTAGTGTTAATGGGTTTATTTGGCGCATATCAGGGAGAATGGTGGATTGGAAATACTTTTCTTTTTCCATTTGTTCTCGTCATCGGACTTTTAATAGTAAGAAAAGTTAGAAAATTTTCTCTTTTTATTTCTTATTTTATTTTCGCAGTTTTATCAATCTCGATTTCCGCAATACTAAATGGTTCAGATGTTATAAAAATTTTAAGCCAGGCTATTCCATCCTGGCCGTTATTATTTTTAGGAACTGTCATGCTGACTGAGCCTTTGACTATGCCTCCAAGTAGACGTCTCCAAATTATTTATGGTGCTTTAGTGGGATTTTTAACAGGTGTGCAATTTAATATTGGGCCATTTTACATGACCTCTGAAACTGCATTAGTTTTAGGAAATATATTTTCTTATTTTGTAAGTTTTAGAAAAAGATTGATTTTGGAATTTATCGAAAAAATTCAACTTTCTCCAAATATTTATGAGTTTGTTTTTAAAAAACCAAAATCATTATCTTTTCTTCCGGGTCAATATTTTGAATGGACACTTGGTCATCGTAGACCAGATTCCAGGGGAGTAAGAAGGTATTTCACGATTTCATCAAGTCCTACGGAAAAAGATGTAAAACTTGGAGTTAGAATAGAAAGTACTAAGGGGAGCAGTTTTAAAAATTCTCTATTAAAGCTTTCTCCAGGGCAAAAAATTTATGCAGGAAATCTTTCAGGTGATTTTACAATTCCAAAAAACACAGAAGAAAAATTAGTTTTTATAGCAGGTGGAATTGGTGTAACTCCATTTAGAGGTATGGCAAAGTATATTATTGATAGAAAAGAAAAAAGAGATATTGTTTTATTTTTCTCAAATTCAGAACCAGAAAATTTTGTTTATAACGATGTTTTTAAAAATGCCGAGCCTTTTGGTTTAAAAACTATTCCGATTCTTACAAAAAATTTTGAAAATATAAATTGGAATGGATATAAAGGAAGACTTACGGCTGAAATAATAAAAAAAGAAGTTCCTAATTATGTAAATAGAACATTTTATCTCTCAGGTCCTATTTCTATGGTAGAAGGATATAAGAAATTGTTAGGAAATTTAGGAATTAAGCCACATAAAATTGTCACAGACTATTTTCCAGGATTTTAAGTCTTAAAAGTAACCCACTTTGATATATTAAATTGTATTGACCTATGTTCCAAATAAAGATATAAAAGATAAACGAAATGACAAAGGCCGGAACGACAATAAAAACGAAGAGGTACTCCGGCATCCAGCCCCAGTACTTTCCAAGACTTCACTATTTTGCAAGGATATTAAATACTGATGTTTTTGCAATTAGAGATGAGGCTCAGTTCGTTAGAAAACATAAGTATCCTGATGGGGGAACAGATAAGTCATATCAGGCGCATTCTCCCATAAAACAGTCATTCGGCAGATTTTTATTATCAATTCCTATTCATCACGAAGGGTTTTTGCCTATCGTTTCAACTAAAATTGAAGATAGCTCTGAGTGGATAGAGGGACATTTAAAAACATTTAAGGTTGCATACTCAAAGTCTCCACAGTTTGATGAAATCTTTCCAGAGTTAGAAGAATTGCTCAAAATAAAGCACAAAAATTTAGCTGATTTAAACATATCTACAACTCTTTGGGGTCTTTTGAAAATTATAGGTGTAAAAAAGTTTGATAAAGATATGCTGAATATCGATAAAGTGGTTGAACTATTGGCAAAGGATAAGCTAATAAGACTTAGGGAAATTAAGAGGTCATCAGAAAGTGAAAGCTTAAAGGATCCAACTCTTAAAACTAACGAAAAAATTGTGGCATTCATGAAGGAGCTTGGTGCAAATGAAGATTTTTGTGGTGGAACAGCGGTGTCAGCATATGTAGATCATTCATTATTTGAAAATAATGGAATATCTATAAAAGTACAGGATTGGAAATGCAGGGAGTATCCACAACTATTTAATAAGCAGCATGGATTTATTGCAAATCTATCTATTTTAGATCTCCTTTTTAATGTACCCGCAAAAGAAGCACGTTCAATTTTAATTTCTTGATGAGAAAACTTTTCAAATACGAAAAGCTTCTCGTATTGGTTTTAATTCTAATCTTTTTTTGGACTGGCTTAGCCATATTACGAAGTTCAAATTTAACTAAAGAAAATTCAAATACGAAAGAAGTGAAAAGTATAATAACACCAACCATAAATAATAGACCATTTTTGATAAAAGGTTCTATTCCTTATTGGGATGAAGAAGCAGCAGTTGAATCTTTTAAGGATAATATTTCTTCCTTTGACTATATTAATTTATTTTTATATTACATAGGAGAAAATGGGGAAGTTGTTAAATATAGTTATGCAGAAGAGGACAGAGATTTAATTGAGCTTGCTCATGAAAATAATGTAAAAGTCAGTGCGGTAATTACAAATTTGCCAGAAAATCCAGATAGTTGGAGCTCAAAAAGAGTAGAGAAGATAATATACAGTGAAGCATTAACACAAAAGCACATTGAAAATATAACGGAGGTGTTAAGTGAGTTTAATTTTGATGGAATAATAATTGATTATGAATTGCTTGATTCGGACACAAAAGATAAATATTCAGAATTTATAAGAAGATTATCGATTGAATTAAAAAATGAAAATAAAATTTTGACTACTGTTCTACATCCGAAAACAGGAGAAAATATAAAAGGAGAAAGTGTTTCAAGGTTTCAGGATTGGGTTAAATTGGCTCAATATTCGGATCAAATACAGATAATGGGATACAGTGAGCATACAGACGAGGATGATCCTGGTCCAATTGCAAGTATTGGTTGGGTAAAAAAAATAATTGGTTATTCTCAGTCAATTGGAATTCCACAGGAAAAGATTTTCTTGGGAATACCACTGTATGGGTATGATTGGGATAAGTCTACAGATAAACCCGCAAAAGGATTAACTTTTAAAGAGGTATCTGAGCTTTTAGAGAATGAAAAAGATGAAGCCGAATTTGATGACTTTCAAAAATCTCCAACTTTTAAATATGGAACACATGAAGTATGGTTTGAAAATGCGCAAAGTGTATATGCGAAGGCACAATTAGCTAAAAAAGCTAATTTTACTGGCATAACTTTTTGGCGGCTTGGAAACGAAGACCAAAGCGTCTGGAAAGTTCTTGAAAATTTAGATGACTAATTTATCTTAAGCCTGTCTTTTTGGTGATATCCATTTTCCACTCGAATTTCCAAAGAACCCTGGATAGATTGAAGACAAGAGGATAAGGGACGTTGCATAGTGCATAAAAATAAAAAAGAAACCATAAATTAAATACTGCGGTTTTCTGTTCCAGATACCAATGATTATTGTAAATATATAATCTATAAAAAAGATACTTATGAAAAGATCAAAAATAGAGTAGCTTTCATAAAAAGGTAAAGACTCATAAATATTTATCATTCCTGAAAAAGGTCCGATATTTATAAAATTCGAAAGGGTTGATAATAGCACTAACGGCAAGATTAATAGGAATAAAGAGTGGAGTAATATCTCTAATGAAAAAATTCCTAGTGCAACCCAGAACATACTTGGCCAAATTTTATTTTTTTTAACTGTTTGGAAAAAACCTATATTCCAGCGTCTTACTTGTTTCCAGTAATCTACGAATGATTCGGGGTATTGATCCCAACCGATCATTCTTGGCTCATAGCCAATTTTCCCTAACTTTTTTTTGTGAAATTGAAAAGCTAAGTTAAAATCTTCGATTAGTAAACCTGGTGTATCAATCTCAAGTTTTTTTAATGCATCTGATCTATACATGGTTGCAAATCCTGGAATTACGTAGTTAACATTTGTGTATTTCCAAGTTTGTCCATACACAAAACAATACTGGAGAAGTCTATTTAGTCTATCCCTATATGCAACATAATATAATTTTCTTCGAGGCATTATATGTTTTGGCCATTTTATTTGCGAACTAGCAAAAACAACTTTTATATCTTTATCATTAAACATAGGCAAAGCAAACTTAAGTGTGTCTTTATCCATTTTCGTATCTGCATCAACTATTAAAATTAATTTGTATCTTTCAAATAATCTGTATTCTTTAAATAAGTATTTTAAGGCTCTTGCTTTTCCTCGTCCTGGTTTTAACTTTGCAACATGACATTTTTCTTTTTTCGCATTACTGTAAGTTTTATCTGTAGATCCATCCGAAATAACATATATTTGATTCGCAGGTAAAAAAACTTTAACTGCTTTTACGCATTTTCTAATTATTATTTCCTCATTATGCGCAGGGATGACTACCGCGATGTCCTCGGGTTTAAATCTATTTTTCTTTTTCGTCTTTTTTGGTTTAATTAGTTTTTCTGATAAAAATCTAATTAATCCAACAAGTGTCCATATAGTTACACTTATTCCAATAGGTAAGCCAAAAGGTGTAATCGGTTTCATAGGTTTACGAGCAGAGGTAAAGAGATTCTATTTGGGTGAGTATTCATTGTCAATAGAAATGATTTTTAAACGATAAAATTATCTTGACACATTTTAAAAAGCTGGGATAATGAACAGTTCTATGTCTGAAAGATTAAAAACTCCAGAAATGAGAAGAGTGATTTTAGTGGGGTCTCAAGTAATTCCAGTAAGAGCTGGGGAAATAGAGCTTGAAGTTTTACTGGGACATCGCAATACAAGTTCTTTTAGGGATCAGTGGGCTTTTTTTGGTGGAATGCGAGAAAAAGGAGAAGCGCTAATAGACACCGCAAGAAGAGAAGCATGGGAAGAATTGGGGATTGTAATTAAGAGGAGTGATCTATTACATGTAAAGGATTCAGCATCTGTTTTATCTGAAATACATGGAGGAAAAATTCATAGTCGGGAGATAAATATAAGATCCTTTTTACTAGATGCGACGGGACTTAATCCGGTAAATGCAGCTCCAAACGAGCATGATAGAATTGCTTGGATGGGATTAAGCGAAGCATTAAATATGCACGAAAAAGCTTTAGCTGCGTACCCTGATATTTCCAGAATGGATAGAGATAAAATACCGGGAGCCTTAGCTCCAAGAACTGCTGATACTATAAAAAGCTTTATTGGGCCTCTTAACCAAGATGTTAGGCAATTTTTAAGATCCGCATAAATTTATACTTAAATTGACTTGGATTAATTTAAGGAGTATTTTGAATCTTAGTGGTTTTCAACGAAGCTTATAGAAGATTTATGGTAAGGGAAGCTGAAATGGCAAAGCATGAAAGAATTGCTAGACTTCTGACCCCTGACCAAAGACAAGTAGTAGCTGAAATTTTAGGAATTTTACCAGATGTAAATAGTAGAACCAGAGTTTTATTCGGTGGCCAGGAGGCATTACTTTTAGGACAAGTCGTTGATTCATTTTTGGATGGGCAGGTGGTCGGAGAAAAAATCGATTTGATTTTAACTAAAAATGGCTCTGTGAATGATAGAATTACAGGTTTTTCTGGGTTTGTAGCAAATGAACTATTTCTAATGACGAACGGGGGAATTAGGACATCTTATGTAAATCCCATTTACAGTATTTTAGAATCACCCGGAGAGCATCCAACAAGAGTTATACTGAGTAATGAGATGAATGATGATAGTGGAAAAATTAAAGCAGCGGCAAATCCCGGAAATTTAGGTTTCGTAAAATTAAGTTTATAGTTCAAGATTTTTTAAGGAGGTGAGAATTATGAAAGATAATGCAGGTCTCTCCGCAATTTATTGCACTGGAATAATAGGAGCCGCGATTTATTATATTCAGGTAACATCTGGATTTCAGGAAACAGTATGGGGTCTTATTAAGGCATTATTTTGGCCAGGAGTTTTTGTTTACGAAGTGATGAAGATGCTTAGCCTCTGATTCATTTCTAAATAAAATAATTGAAAGTATTAATATTTACTTCCCATAACTCTATGGTTGTTTGGAAGGGGACTTGAATACACTTTGGCTCCAGTAGGTTTTGGAGGATCCCCGATGTATCTTTGCACTTCTTTTCCGAGAACATGATCTAAAAAATTACCAGGTGCGATGGGTCTATCAGGATCAAATTTTGGAGGAGCGGTAGGGTCTATGTATGTAACTTGAGAATCCTGTTGTACAGGGCGAGCTACTTCCTGAGTAAATAGAGCTGCATAGTCAGACATAGATTCAAATGATGTCGCAGGATTTAAGTCGCGGAGAGTTGCTAGAAAGGCATCCATTCTCGCCCTTTCTACATTTGTGGTTAAATACCGATAGTTGTTAATTCTAGCTAAAGTTAGTGCTTTTGCGTCGATTATTCTTTTAAGCATCCCATCCCTTATCCGTTCTATGTGAGCTTCTGATAGTCCCGATTTGTCCACGCCATCGATAACTGCTTCAGCTAAAGCTTGATCAATCTCTGGATATCTTCTCTTATCTGGATCTTCTGGATCTGGTTCAGCAAGCTTTAAAACAATAGCTTCATCAATAGCGAGCCAATTTACAGGATCTTTTTCTTTACCACGTTTTCTTCTGGGCTCTAAATCTACCATAGTGGATTTTTATACTACTTTTAATTATTCCTGTCAACCAAAGCTCTTGCCTTGACTTCGAGGTTAAAGAGCTTATAATTATGGCATGACAGCAGAAGCAGGTTCACATCATGAGCAAGTACTTATTCCAGAAGCCTTAGTAGATGAAATAGATAGATCCGTAGACATGCTTTTAATTTTACGTAGAGCGAATAAAGTAGCTTATTCAGTTACAACAGAAGCACAATTCGGTGAAGCTGTAGGAGTAGATATCGCATCTCAAAGAGTTTATCTTGAGCATCAGGTAAAACACGCAGATGTTAGATTGAGAGCATTTGAAACTGAAGAAAGAGAAGCACTACCTGATCTTTCAGCGCTTTCCCGAGAAGAATTACTGGCTTTATTTGACGGCGGAACAGCGGGACTTGAAAGAGTCTTTAGAAATCCTGCGAATTGGGGTAGAAGAGTAGATATTCCATATTCAGAGCCAGGTCTATCAGGTTTTTCAGTTCTTCAGGATATGAGAGCGCATGAAGCGCATCATGAAGGACAAAACAGGGGAACTCTTGCTCACTTTGGAATTCCACAGCCGACAGCAGTGACAGCTACTTTTGGAAAATAATCTGCCTTGACAGCATAAACTAAAAGAATATAATCCCTCGTGTATGGCAGGAAAAGAACAAGAAGTACCAAAAAATCCAGACGAACCTCTCGATTCACCACGAAAACCTATTAAGATTATTAGGCTAAAGGGTGGATTTACGCAGGGAGATTTAAGATTGCTTGGAGACGGAAATGCCGTAAGGGGAGCAATAAGAATGATGGAGGAGATGGCAAGACTTGCGCAAGCTGGAGAAATAACACCAGACACAAGACCATTAGGGGAGGAGCTTGATCTTCTTCGTCAAAATCCAGTCCCACCACCTGCAGATAAATCTATAAATTAATCTTGACACTTAAGTAAAAGAAATGTAGATTAACAGATATGTCTGATAAAAATCTTGGAACTCGAGAAAATCCCTGGAAATTAAAAACCCCTCCTGGAACTAGCGAATACACCATGTATAAAGATGAAAGTCTTAATCCGCCTGCGATTGTTTGCGTAGTTGGATCCACAACTCTTAGTTATGATCTTCGTGCTATAAAAGATCTTCATGAAATGCTAAAAAAACATGGAGATTGGATGGAGCTCGGGAGTGCAGATGAGCAAAAGGAAGCTAAAGAGGGGACCGTGGAAGCTTGGGCTAGGTCTCCCAAAAATCCTATCGGTGGATGGTACGGACTAAAAAAAGGACTTCGTGGAAGATTTGGGATGTATATGCCTCCTCTTATGGAAGCTTTGGGATTGGTGGAATTAGAGCATAATCCCCGCAACAATCGCATGCGCGCGAAGTAACAATTAATTTATTATTTCAAATACTTTATTCTTGGATTTTTCGCCGCTAATTAAAATCACATTTGATCGTTTTATTTTAAAGTGTTTTGAAAGCGAATTTATGATTGCAGAATTTGCGCGTCCATTAAGCGGAGGCTCATTTACATATACATGGAGTGTGCCCAAAAGATCTTCTTCAATTTTTTCTTTTTTAGCATTTGGATGAGCGACTACAGATAATTTCATTTATTAATTCTAGCATTTTAGAATATAAATTCTTCCATTCTTGACTTTAAAATAAAAGAGGAGTAGATTACGCTCATGTCGAAAGTAGAAGTAACTACATTATCAAAAGATCTAGCTAAAGAACCTTCATCGGATATGGTTAAAGGAGCCGGCGCCACTCTTTTAACTGTGGGCGCAGCTGCTTTTGTAAATTATGGAATTTCATTTGTTCTAGACTATGCAGATAGAAGAATAGATGATCCTGGTGTTTCACTTCCTTTACTTGGAAGCGTGATGATTATGGCTGTAGGAAAAAGATTAATGGATTTTGCAGAACAGAGAGGACTACACACCAGAATTAATTATTCAGAGGGGCGAGAATTTGACCCAAATACACCAAGATCCCAAACTCCATATGATATTACAGTTTTTAACGATAGATCAGTTATGGATTTAAGGCCAATACAGAGAAGATCAGATCCGCAAGAAGACCCCCGAAATTTTTAATTAATATTGACACCTAAGCAAAAGGATGTATAATTCATAGCCATGGAAAAACGATATGGAATTTCAATAGAATCACTTGGGTTTGATGGCAGAAGAAGGGGACCCTATACTAAGGTAAGAGAATTGCAGCCAGGTGATCAAGTAGATGTATTTTTTCAAGCAGGAGGGAATCACAGAAGAGTCCGAACCTCAATTGTTGACATAAGACCTACTGCACAAATTAATAATCCTCAAGTGTTAATTGGTGATTCAAGAGGATTAATGAGTGTTGGTGGAGGGACAATCGCCAGAAGAATCCTAACAACTCAGTCACAAAACCCACAAGGATAATTAGCATTGACTTCGAAGCAGAAAGTGAAATAATACACACGAAATGGAAAGACCGAAACACTTAACGCTACTCCCTCCACTTGAAGTAAAAAATAGAAGACCCATGACTAGAGAAGAGAGATCAGAAGCTTTTTTATATAGATTAAGAATAAAGGCTTTTTCAAGATTGACACTAGATCAGGCGAATGCGATGTGGTCTGCAACCGGTGCTGAATCTGTAGACGATGCTATAAAAAGAAGTGGAATGTCTGAAGAAGTTTTCAGGGATAGCTTTGTAGCTGGAAAAACGAGGCTCTTGGAAGATTTTCCCACATACAGCCAAATTTTTCCTAAGCATAAAAAATCTTGACACCGAAACATAAAGGCAGCTTAGGTTAGAAGGCGTGGAGGAAAAAATGTAAGTCTATGACCCTGCTTTAAATGTTCTTTTAATTTTCCTACGTATTCATCTCTTAATTCTGGAGAGCCTTGATGATCATCACCATTAAATAAGTGATCTATTAATACTTCCCCATCTTCTACCATTACGCCAAATGATGATTCGGCACTGCCAGTTCCTTCACGATTTCCAAAAGTAAGAACTACGACTATTGGATAAACAGTTTCTTCAACTACTACAGGAGCAATCATAATTGGTTTTCTTTGTCTGAGATTTTCTGTAAGAGCTGAATACATTTGAAGATTTACATCATCCGTAGGGTTAGATTCAGCAGCTCTAAGTCTTTCCACTTCTGCACCAAGTCTAGTTACAGCATCTGCCGGCACATAGCTTCTAACAATTGTTATGTCAGGCACTGGTCTTGCTTCTTGATATCCCATTCTTTTAGCGAATCTTGATTCCATGATCGGCATTATATATCTTTGTGAATTTTAATCAATCAGGAAATATATTTTTTTGACTTTCTAGATTAAGGGAAGTATAATCCACATTTATGAGCGCAGAGTTGAAAGCAAGAGAACCAGGTAATCAAAGATATTGGAAAGAATGGAAAGACAGAGGCGCGGTAGGTAATCGCGACTCGGCTTTAATCAGATCTGCAAGAGTTATATTTGTTCCAAGTGTAAATACTTCATTTGGTGAAGTTTTGGATGATGGAAGAATCGTTCCTATGAATGGTGAATTAGTCGAACTTTTTCTAGGAGCTATGGATGGTCCCCTCGGAGAGATCTTAGGAGCTCAACCAGAAAAAGCAGGCTCAGATGATAGAGAGCTTTTTAATAGATTAAGAGGTCTTACAAATGAAGAGCAAATGAGACTGATCGCTCAAGGTAAAGCAGGGAAGCTTTATACAAGATTTCGACTAACTAGTGATCAGGTTACAGAGCCAATGGCAGTACTTGGTCTTTATCCGAGACTGACAAGTAAAGGTGTTGAAGCAGATCTAGAAGTTTTACATTCTGCTTCTGAAGAGACAGATGTGCTTCCTGTTTTTGCCAAATTGGCTACGCTTGTAGATTTGCCAGCAGATGTGGTGAAAGAAGAAACACAATTGTTTGCCGATTCAGGGTTTGATACCCCTGAGCATTTGCAGAATATGATGGTGGGTCTCGCAGAAAGAGATCTTCCCTCTGCACTTTTGGTATTAGGAGTAGGGACAGGTCAAGCAAGTGCAGTTGAATTTATTTCACATACCCTAACTCCTACCATTGAAGCATTTGCTCAAATGCAAAAAGTAGCCCGACATACTCTTGTTACTCAGCAAGTCTTCGCCTAATCTTGACTTCGAAATAAAAAGTGAAATAATATTCTCGAGATGGAAAGGCCTAGACCAGACCACTTAAAAATTTTGCCACCTTTTGTGCCAGAGCCAACTGATTCATCTGTCATTCCAATAGATATTCAAAGACAAAGGAAAATTGATAAAGCTAGGATAGATTATGAAAATACTGGAGCAATTTATAGAAGAGCTCTTATTCATACGCTAGCACATTTGCCTTTACAAAATGCGGCAGCTATGTGGAGAATGATGGGAGCATATTCCATAGAGGATGCTGCAAAGCAAGCTGATCTTTCTGTTAACGAGGCACAAGCAATCATAGATGAAAGTAATGCAATGCTTGCTGAATCTTTTCCAAGCCATATTAAAAGAGTATTCTAACAATTGACACCGAAGCAAAAGGGGAGCAGGTTGTGCCTTAGAGTAAAATTATCATGATGCTAGTTGATCTCCTTGGATTCTGAAGCGGAATGTTTCATTTGTAAAGCTGGCAGAAGCCATAGCTACGTACTCAATTGGAGTATGTTCATATTTTATAAGTGCATCTGGATTTCTTTCCATTTGTTCATAAGCATAAAGAACATAATCTCCTTCAGAGTGAACTATATTAGGACCATTAAGATATCCTCTTAAATCGTGAAGTGCCTGAAGAGTGCATCCTAAAACTGGAATAAATCCTTCAAGTCCTTCTGGTGATTGAGTTAAGACTAAAGGGGATAGTGGATCTATGTATAGAGCGCGAGCTCCTGGATTATCCGCAGATCTTTTTCTAAGCGCATTCAGAACATCTTCAAAATAACCTGGATCTTGTTTTAGCCTTCTTTGAAGCTTGGTAAGTAGATTAGCAGCCTGTCTGATGTTGGCTTGAGAAACATAAGCTATCAAATCTGGATTTTGTCTCACCATTTCCATTAGTTCATCTTCTGCTTCCCGTGCGATCAATTCAGCGGTAGATAGTATTCCTGGTTCACGGGTATCACTTGCTCCACCGTCATAGTAGCCTCCATGCATTCCTTCCATAATGCGTGGGATTATACCACTTTTCAATTTCAAACTGAAATTAAATTCTTGACACCGAAGCAAAAGGGGAGTAAATTAGCCTCATGAATCTGGTAGACCCTAATGCGTCAGCATGGATCACAAACGCTATCCTTTTATTTCACAAGTCGCAAAATAAGGATTTTAAAATTATCAATATTATTGATCCTGACTTACTTAAGGAATTTTATCCTCCGAAATTAAAAAATGATAAAAGAATTAGTCACTTTATTTCGAATAAGTTAGGATCTCATGAGGAATCCTTTGTTGAAGATTATAAAAGAAAAATTTTATCTAATGGTTTTTCTTTTTTACAATTTTTGGAGTAAGAACAAAAGAAGACGAGCCAATTTTAATAATTGACGGTTTGAAAAGATCTTTAGCTGCTTTACGTGCATTAAAAGAATCTGGGAAAAAATTGATTACTTTAAAAATTACACTTGCTTTATTTACGGCTGAGTGCATGAATGAGTTTGGTGAATATCCGCAAAATTAGTTTCTAAAATTCTCAATATTTAGTTCAAATGTTATAATTTAATCCATGGACAATAGGCAAGTAATTACTGCGTGTGTTTTTCTTCATAAAGACGGGAAAGTTTTGATTGGGAAAAGAGCTCTTACGAAGTCTTTTCTTCCTGGAAAATGGGAACTTCCGGGTGTACATGTTGAGTTTGGTGAGACAGTAAAAGATTGCCTAAAAAGAGAACTGATAGAGGAATTTAATATAGAAATAATTTTGGGTGAGCCTTACGCAGAGTTTACGTATCTCATGAATGAAGGGCGCGATCACGTGATAGAAGTTTTATATTTTGCACAGATGAAAAATCCAGATCAGGTAATTCCACTAAACCGCGAAGACCACGAAGAACACGCTTGGATAACAGAGGAGGAAGTGGACCAATATTATAAAGATAATGATCAGGAGGGAAATGTAATTAGAAAAGGTTTTGAAATTTTAAAGAAAAAATCTTAAGAAAATGTAAATTTAAACAATTTGGGGGTTTTCTTGAGGGGTTTTAGATAAAATTTCATTTATTTTTTCAATTAGAAGTTGAGGATCAGTAGCTTGCTTCAGGAGAAAGAAGGAAGCGCTATTTCTATAGACCTTATCTGTTAATTCATGTGTGGGATCAAGATTGGTAAGAATTATAACAGGTACTGTAGCGCCCCACTGATCTTTACGAAGTGCTTCCAAAACGCTAATGCCATTCATCTTAGGCATCATTATGTCTAGAACGATGACTGTAGGATGGTGTTCTAAAGCCATCTTAAGTCCTAACTCGCCATCCTGAGCCCAAGCAGCTCCGAAACCTTCTGCGAGTAATCTGGTTAGATAAATATCAGCTTGAGTTTTGTCGTCTTCAATTAACAATATTTTAGCCATCGTAATTCAATATATGCTTAGTGAAATTGTTTGTCAAATTTTTATATACAACTGATATTAAATAATGATATGCTGGATACAGAGGAGGTGAATTAAATGGCAAAAAAGAAAAACGGAGTAAATCCATTATTAGCAGCAGTAACTGGTGTAGTAGTTGGAGCTGGTGCAGCAGTAGTGGGAGTAGTTACGCTTAAAGATAAAAAGAATCTTGAGAATGTAACCGGCGTCGTAAATAATTTAGTTAGTAAAAGTGGTGAGATGACAGGCCTTATCAAAAAAGACGTTAAGAAAAGCAAGAGTAAGAAAAAATAATTATAAAATGAAAATTTTTTAAGAACCTCGCAAAGCGAGGTTCTTTTTTTGATATAATTAGCCTCATGAATTTAAGTATTGGAATTGTGGGTCTGCCAAATGTAGGTAAGTCTACATTGTTTAACGCGCTTTTAAAAAGGCAGCAAGCACTTGTTGCTAATTATCCATTCGCGACAATTGAGCCAAATGTCGGAGTAGTTCCTGTTCCAGATTCTCGTTTGGAAAAACTTGCCGAGATTACAATGTCAGAGGAAAAAATGGATAATTTGCCTCCAATTAAACCCGCGACTGTTAATTTCGTAGATATTGCAGGTTTGGTTAAGGGTGCCTCTGAAGGCGCTGGGTTAGGTAACAAATTTCTCTCACATATCCGTGAAGTATCAGTTATTGCACATGTCGTAAGAGCTTTTGAAGATGGTGACATTGTCCGCGAGGGAAGTGTTGGAGTTAAAGAGGATTATGAAACAATAAATACAGAACTTGCTTTAGCTGATATACAAACTCTAGGGAAAACTTTAGAAAATAGAAAACTTGAACCTCATAAAAAATCAGGTGCAGAAAAATTGCTAGAGGGATTAAATTCTGGAAAACGAGCTTATGACATTGATTTAACGGAAGAAGAAAAAGAAGCGACCCGCGATTTATTTCTTCTAACAAATAAACCTGAAATTATAGTTTTAAATGTTTCAGAATCAGATTATAATTCTTCTAAAATTGATCAGATTGCAAAAGATTACTCTGAAAAACTAAATGTAAGACAAGAAAAAGTAGTCGTGATTTCTGCAAAAATTGAAGCTGAACTCGCGAGCTTGTCTAACGAAGAGCAAATCGAATACTTAAAAGATTTGGGATTAGAATTTTCAGGCCTTCAAAGACTAATTCAAAAAGCTTATCAAGAATTAGGTCTTATTTCTTTTTTAACAGCAGGGGAGAAAGAGGTTAGAGCTTGGACAATTCGTAAAGGCATTAACGCTCAGCTCGCAGCGGGAGAAATTCATACAGATTTTATTAAGAAATTTATTAAAGCCGAAGTCGTCGGATTTGATCCATTTGTGGAGTTTAATGGCTGGAAGGGAGCACGCGAAAATGGAAAAGCTCAGCTAGAAGGACGAGATTACATAGTAAAAGATGGAGATGTAGTTGAATTTAAGATTGGAACATAAGGTTGAATTTCCACCTTCGCTAAAGCTTCGGAAGGACAAGTAAAATTGGAACCTAATCTTTAGACCTCATTTTTCTAATCATATAATGCGCAATCTGTCTTGCTATAGGAGTTAAAATAATTAGATAAGCCCAGTTTTCATAAAGTACCTCAAGAACATTTTTTTTATATTTATGTTTTTCGTAAGTTTCAGGGCTTAATCTTTTTAACGCATCATTAACTTTAAGAAAATCTATTCTTAAACCCTCTTTTTTAAAAACCATTTTTGCTCGTTTTGCAAATTCATTTGTCGTTAACCCAATAGTTTGATTAATTCCTATATCCTTAAGTATCTTTTTTACTTCAGTAGCATTTTCTATAGTGTCGAAAGAATTCTCTTCTAAGATTATCTTGTCCCCTGGAATTTCTGGAAATTCTTTAAGTAAAAAATCTTTCATTGCACGGGCCTCAGAGGGGAAATCAACACCCGCTGTTTTACCACCTGAAAAAATAATCTTATTAAAATTTCCAGTTTTAAATAATAAACCTGTAGCAAAAACGCTTAATTCGGATCTATCAGAAAGAAAATTTGGAGTTTTACGAATTTTTTCCCTAGTCCAACCAATTCCTATGTTTTTTCCTAGTACCACTAATGCGTCAAACATTAATTTATCTTAACACAATATCTGGTTGTTTTTAGCCTTAATTTATGTTAATATTAACTCTAACAAAAATGATTTACCAATTAACATTCGTACTTAAAACAACTCTTAAAGAAGCGGAAGTAAAGAAACTTGTTGAAAGTATTAAATCTCAATTTGGAAAAGCAAAAATCGAAGAAAAGTCTTGGGGCCAAAAAGCCTTAGCTTATCCTATCAAAAAAGAAGTAAGTGGAGCATTTTATAACTGGAATATTACAACAGACGAAGTCGTAGATAAGGGTTTTGAGACTAAGCTTCTCAATGATGACAAAGTTTTAAGACACCTTTTACTAAGACTTAAATAATATGGCACGATCATTAAATAGAGTTCAGCTCATTGGAAATCTTACCCGGGATCCAGAATTAAGATATACGCCACAGGGAACAGCAGTTTGTTCATTTGGATTAGCAACTAACAGAAGTTGGACAACTGATACGGGAGAGAAGAGAGATGAAGCAGAATTTCACAGGATTGTTGCTTGGAATAAATTGGCAGAACTTTGTAGTCAATTTTTAACAAAAGGAAAAAAAGTCTTTGTAGAAGGAAGATTGGCAACGAGAACTTGGAATGCTCAGGATGGAACACAGAAGTCTACTACAGAAATTATTATTTCTGATATGATACTTCTTGATTCGATGGGGCGACCAACGTCAGGGGATAAAGAAGAGGAAGTAGAAGAAGCGCCAAGAGAGGCAAAAAAGAAATCAAAAAAACCCGTTGAAGAGGGTAAAGAAGAAAAGGAGGAAATAGAGGTAGCTCCATCTGGAGAAAGTTCTTCAAATGATACAGAAGAAGTTGCGCCAGATGACATACCTTTCTAAATAATATATGGGAAAAGACAGGAGACCAAGAAAAAGAATATTAAAAGGAGTACCAAAAAAATGTTTTTTCTGTGAGGAAAAGAAAACTCCTTCTTTTGAAGAAGTTTCAGTTCTTCAAAAATTCTTGACAGAAAGAGGAAAGATTGTTCCTAGAAGTAGGGATGGACTTTGTGCAAGACATCAGAATGAAATCACAAAAAACATAAAGTACGCAAGACACCTAGCCCTACTGCCGTTTATTGCAAGAGGATAGGTTTTAAGGTATTCTATCTAGATGCATAAGACCCCAAGAATCCAATTAGTTCTTGTGATATTAATCTCACTCTTAGTGGGGTATTACTTTGGGGTAAATAAGATTAACTTCGATTGGAAAGGTTTCAAGCCTCAAATAAGTGTCGCTAGTAAAGAGCCCCCACCTCAGATAACAAATGTAAATTTCGAACAGTTCTGGACTGTTTGGCAAAAGCTTGAAAAAGATTACTATGACAAGACTAAATTAGATCCTCAAAAAATGTTGAATGGTGCGATTTCCGGAATGGTTCAGTCACTGGACGATCCATTTACCGTATATCTTCCTCCAGTTCAAAACGAAAATTTCAAACAGGGTTTGGCAGGTCAATTTCAGGGAATTGGTGCTGAGCTTGGAATGAAAGATCAGAAAATTATAGTTGTTGCGCCAATTAATGGAAGTCCAGCGCAAAAAGCAGGAGTTAGAGCAGGGGATTTTATCGTAGCAGTTAACAAGCAATCAACAGCTTCTATGACTCTTTCTCAAGCTGTTGAAAAAATTAGAGGAGAAAAAGGAACGACAGTTGAACTAACACTTCTTCACAAGGATGAGGAAAAAACCCGCGATGTAAAAATAATTAGAGATGTTATAACTGTAAAAAGTGTCCAGACATGGATTAAAAAAGGTAAAGAGATTGATTCAATTGAGCTTGATAAAAAATATGACAATGTAAATATCGCTTATGTAAGTCTTTCACAATTTGGAGACAATACAAATTCCGAATGGTTAGCTGCAATTAATGACATGAACCTTAAATTAAATAACACTGAAATTGAAGGAATAATTTTAGACTTGAGAAATAATCCAGGAGGATATTTAACAGATGCAGTATTTATTGCATCAGAATTCGTAGAAGAGGGATCAGATGTGGTTAGCGAAGAAGATGCGTCTGGGAAAAATGTGCTTAAGGCAAATAGAAAAGGATTCTTAACTGATGTCCCAGTTATAGTTCTAATAAATAAAGGATCTGCTTCAGCATCAGAAATAGTTGCTGGTGCGCTTAGGGATAATCAGAGAGCAACATTAGTTGGAGAAACTTCGTTTGGAAAAGGAACAATTCAGCAGGCAGAAGATTTGGGCGAGGGAGCAGGAATTCACGTTACAATTGCAAAATGGTTAACTCCAAATGGAACATGGGTGAATGGAGAGGGGTTAAAACCTGACGTAGAAGTTAAGCTTGATCCAAAGAGTCCTGAGAGAGACACTCAGCTTGAAAAAGCTGTATTAGAGCTGCTAAAATAACTTTCCTATGAGAAGACTGGTTGCCCTCGTCTTAGTTTTGATAACATTCCTTATTGGCTTTTCATATATTGGAGATAAATTTAATCTGAATGTTTCCCCAGATAGTGATGAAAAAAAGGTTGAGGAAGACAGAGTTAGGATTCAAAGTGAAGAATCAGTAGTAATAGACACGGTAAATAAAGTGGGTCCATCTGTAGTTACGATTTCTAGGGATCTTCCTCCTCAAACCAGTACCTATGATTTAAGTCCATTTTCAATTTTTGGCTTTGATGTGCCAGTTGAGTCAACAGATCCGGAGCCGCAGAGTATAGGTTCTGGTTTTATAGTTAGTAAAGAGGGTTTGATTGTCACTAACAAGCATGTTGTATCGGATACTTCGGCAAGATATGAAGTTGTAACAAATAATAATAAAAGATATGAAGTCCTTCAAATTTACAGAGACCCAGTAAATGATATTTCAATATTGAAAATTGATCCTTCAAAAAATCCAGGACAAGCTTTGAAACCAGTAGATTTAGGTAGCTCATCAAATCTTAAAGTAGGTCAATTCGTTATAGCAATAGGAACTGCATTAGGAGAATTTCCTAATACAGTAACAACTGGTGTAATTTCAGGACTCGGGCGGGGAATAACAGCAGGAGATTATTTTGATGCAGAAGAATTAGACAATGTAATTCAGACTGACGCCGCAATAAATCCTGGAAATTCTGGAGGACCACTTCTTAATTCTTCTTCTCAAGTAATAGGAGTAAATACTGCGGTAGCAAGTGGTGGGCAAAATATAGGATTCGCTCTTCCAATTGATACTATTAAAGCTTCTATTGATAACTTTAATAAGACTGGCCAATTTAACAGAGCTTTCTTGGGTGTTTCATATAGAATAATTGATAAAGAATTGGCAAAGGAAAACGAAGTCGTAGAAGGAGCATTTATTCAAACTGTTGTGCCAAATTCTCCTGCAGAAAAAGCAGAAATTACAGAAGGGGATATAATTACAAAAATTGATGGTAAAAATATAAATAATGATTATCAGGTGTCAAATGTTATTTCTTCGAAAAAAGTAGGAGATATTATAAATATTGAGATCTGGAAAAGTGGACAAACGAGGACTGTTAGCGCTACACTTGAATTAACTCCCAATCAATAATGATTCAAACTAATATTCCTCTTAAAAAATATAGTAATTTTAAAATTGGTGGCCCAGCTTCTTATTTTTTAGAATTTAAATCTGAAGATGATTTGAAAAAAGGTCTAATAGAGTGGCGGCAATTAAAAAAGGATTTACCAATTTTTATTTTAGGTGGTGGAACAAATATTCTTTTTAGCGATGAAGGATTTGATGGTTTAGTTATAAAGGATTCTATTAATTTTATTAAAAGGGAAGGGGATTTTATTTCTGTAGGTTCAGGAACCTTAGTGGATTCATTCGTAGCCTTTTGTGAGCAAAATTCATTGACTGGTCTTGAATGGGCTGGAGGACTTCCGGGAACTGTCGGAGGTGGGATAAGGGGTAATGCAGGCGCATTTCTTGGGGAAATGGAAGATAATCTAGTTGAGGTCGTAAGCATAGATATTGATACGTTGAAAATAAAAAAGAGAAATCATAAAGAGTGTAGTTTTGGTTACAGACAAAGTGTATTTAAAAGTGGAGATGGTAAAAATGAAATAATTTTATCTGTTAAATATAAACTAAAAAAAGGCAATAAAGAAGAAATAAAAGAAAAAACTCAGGAAAAGATTGACTACAGAATTGATAGACATCCACTAGATCTTCCTAGTATCGGTAGTACTTTTAAGAATTTAGATGTTGAAGTAGTCTCAAGGAAAGTATTAGAGGAATTTAAAGATAGTATTAAACCAGATCCATTTCCTGTAATTCCAGTTGCTAAGCTTTTAGTGGCGCTTAATTTTAAGGGGAAAGAGATTGGCGGAGCTAAGTTTTCTGAAAAGCATCCAAATTTTATTGTTAATTTTAAAAATGCAAAAGCAAAAGATGTAGTTTCTCTAATAGAGCTCGCAAAAAAAGAAGTAAAAGATAAATATGGAATTATTCTCGAGGAAGAAATTATGATCGTTCCAGCTATCAATGCTTGAAAAAGTTATGTAAGGCAAGATAAACTAGATTAGTGGAGAGTATTTTTCTTGAACTTACAGTTGTAATTTTTTTAGCCGCAGTTCTTTCTATAATTTTTAGATTCCTAAAACAGCCTTCAATTCTCGCTTTTATAATTACTGGTATTTTAGTCGGCCCATTGGGTTTATTTAATTTCCATAGCCATGAACTAATGCAGTCTTTGGCTTCAATTGGAATCACACTTCTTCTATTTATGATTGGTCTTGAGCTAAACATAAAAGAGCTTAAGACTGTTGGAAAAAATGCACTTCTTGCAGGATCTTTGCAAATGATATTCACTTCAGTTGTAGGTTTTGGAATTAGTTTGCTGCTTGGTTTTTCAGCTCTCACCTCAATATACATTGGAATTGCGCTGGCATTTTCATCAACCATTTTAATAATAAAGCTATTGTCAGATAAAAGAGATTTAAAAAGCCTTTATGGAAAAATAACCCTTGGAATCCTGTTAGTACAGGATTTGACAGCCATTTTTATTTTAATTTTACTTTCTACTTTTAGCGGAGTAGGGGGGTCTTCGATAAACTTTTTTGAAATCGGAGTTGCTATTCTTAAGGTGGTAGTTCTATTTGGTTGGGTAATATTTTTAAGTAGAAATATAATCCCAAAAATTCTAAATGTAATTGCCCGTTCCTCTGAATCACTTTTTTTATTTAGTCTGGCATGGGTATTTGGAATTGCCGCATTAGTAAGTTCACCTCTAATAGGATTTTCTATAGAAATTGGTGGACTTTTAGCTGGAATTGCATTGGCTTCTTCAATTGAGAGTTTTCAAATTATTACGAAAATAAAACCTTTAAGAGATTTTTTCTTAACAATCTTTTTCGTTACATTAGGAATGGATTTAGCATTTAATAATATATCTCAAATTCTTCTTTCGGTGTCTGTATTTTCAGTTTTCGTTTTATTAATAAGTCCTATTATCGTAATGATTATCCTTGGGCTTCTTAAGTATAAAAAAAGAACTTCATTTATGTCAGGAGTGGCTCTGGCTCAAATCTCTGAATTTTCATTAATAATGCTTTATCTGGGAAATAAGATTGGTCATGTTCCGGAAGAAACTCTTTCAATTATTACTTTTGTGGGCGTAATTACTTTTGTTGTTTCTACTTATTTCATAACAAATAGTAATTATCTATATAAATTATTAGTGCGTTTTTTGGGAATATTCGAGCGAAAATCTGCAGACATCGAAAATGAATTGGAAGAATTAAAAAATCACGTAATTTTAATTGGTGCAAATAGAATGGGAGAGGGAATTCTTAATGCGCTTATTAAAAAGAATTCCAAGTTTGTAGTAGTAGATTTTGATCCAGACATTATTGAAAAATTAAATAAGCGAAAAATTAAAACTTTTTTTGGTGACATGTCAGACCCTGAAATTTTACAAGCTGTAAATGTAGAAAAAGCAGATTTAATCATTTCAACTGCATCTGATCCTGAGGATAATTTACTTCTTTTAAAGGGCATTAAGAAATTTAACCACGTTAAAGTTATTGTGGCAGCATTCGATAAATCTGACGCAAAGGATTTTTATAAAGCTGGAGCTGATTATGTAATAATGCCGCATATTGCTGGCGGAAATCATTTAGCAAATATTTTAGTAAGTGACGATCATCTAAAGCTTATTGAGGAGCACAAACAAAAAGAGAAAGTTTATATTTCGTAATCTGCATTAAGAATGTCTTCAATTTCTCCATCCATTATTTTTGGTAAATTGTGCCAAGATTTATTTATTCTGTGGTCTGTTAATCTGTCTTGAGGAAAATTAAAAGTTCTAATTTTTTCACTTCTTGTTCCGCGCCCAACTTGAGTTGACTTAAGTGAACTAATTTCACTGTGTTGTTTTTCAACTTCAATTTCCCAAAGTTTACTTCTTAAAAGATTCATAGCAATTTCTCTATTTTGACCCTGAAATCTTTCGGTGGAAGCGGTAACAACTATTCCAGTTGGAATATGTTTGATGCGAACAGCAGTACTAACTTTATTAACGTTTTGTCCACCATGTCCGCCTGATCTATAAGCTTCAAAAACAATGTCAGCAGGATTAATGTGAAGATCGATATCCTCTAGCTCTGGGAGAACAGAAACTGTGGCAGTAGATGTATGTACCCTTCCTCTTTTTTCAGTTGCAGGGATTCTCTGAACCCTGTGAACGCCGGCTTCATATTTAAAAATATTAAAAGGACCTTTGCCATTATATTTCCCGCTAACTCTTAAAACTCCTTCATCTACTTGTTCAAACTTAAGTCCTACGCGTTCACCAAATCTAGTATACATTCTAAGCAGTTCATCTCCCCAAAGCTTAGCTTCTTCTCCTCCAGCAGCGCCACTTGTTTGTAGAATTACATTTCGATCATCAAGTGAATCTTCGTCTTCGCTAGTATTTTCATAATTTCCCATGATTTGATCTTTTTGTTTGTTTAGCGCCAGAAGTTCTTCCTCTGCCATTTCTTTAAAGTCGGGATCAGACAAGAGCTCAGAGGTTTGAGCAATTTTTGCGTCAATAGAATCGATTAGGGCTTTTCTGTAATCGTCCATTTTTTGGAGCTAGCTAATTTGCGCAAGCATTTCGCGGAGAGTTTTAGGAGCTTCTGCCTGTTTTCTTTGAGCTTCTTTCTTTTCTTTATTTACAACCTGATATTTCTTAGCAGTTTCAGTTCTAGTTTGGAATTTCTGAATTCTAGAAGCTGTGTCTACGAATCTTTGTTCACCGGTATAGAATGGATGACAATTAGAGCAAAGTTCCACGTGAATTACTTCCTGAGTAGAACCAGTTGTCCATTTATGTCCACAAACGCAAATAACTTGTGCTTGATCAAAATATTGTGGGTGCAAAGCTTGTTTCATATCGATTATTATATCCTAAATCGAGCCTAAAAACAATACACGTGGTATAATTTTTAAATGAAAAATATTAAACAAATCGATGGCGTTGGAGTTGGAGCTGTAATTTTTGACGAAAATAATCGATTGTTCTTAGCGAAAAGGGGAGAGAAGGCTCGAAGTGAAAGAGGAAAATGGGAATGTCCGGGTGGAGGACTTGAGCGCCATGAATCTTTTAAAGCTGCAATCGAGAGAGAATTTAAAGAAGAATTTGGCGCAGAAGTAGAATTTATCCGTCCTCTTGGAGTTTTAAATCACATAATCCCAGAAGAAGACAAACATTGGGTTGCGATACCAGCACTCTGTAGATTAAAAAGTGGAAATCCCAAAATTTTAGAACCGGAAAAATGCGCAGAAATAGGCTGGTTCAGCTTTTCGGAAATGGAAAAAATGCCATTATCAGTTTTATTTGGTGACGGTTTATTTGAGATTTTGAAAAATTATTTAAATGAAGAAGCTCACTGAAGAAGACATTCTAAATTTGATTCGCGAAGACAAATGGATGATGAATGTTCTAAGAGCCGCAGAGTCCTTGAATTTGCCTGACTGGTGGATCGGAGGAGGGTTTATTCGCTCTAAAGTTTGGGATTACATGCATGGTTATAGGGCAAGAACTCCAGTCCCCGATATTGATCTTATCTACTTTGATAAAAAAGATTTTTCAGAAGAAGAGGGAGATAGTTACAGTACGAAGTCAGAAGATAGTTATCAGGAGAGATTGGGTAAAATTTTTCCAGGAGTTAAGTGGTCAGTTACAAATCAATCAAGAATGCATAACTATCACCAAAGAATTCCATATAAAAATAGTGAAGAAGCATTATCAGAATGGTCAGAGACTGCGACATGTATTGCTGTCCGTTTGAAAAACAATAAACTAATCTTACTTGCTCCGCATGGAACTGAGGATCTTCTAAATTTTCTAGTTAAGCCAATACCAGATTATGAAAAAGTATTTGCATTTGATCCAGGGGTCTTTCAAAGAAGAGTAAAAGAAAAAAAGTGGATTAAAAAATGGCCGAAGTTAAAGGTCGTCGATTAGATTGTCCTGTCTTGACTTCTTAAAAAATAAAATTATATAATCCTCACTATGACAAAGGAATTTGCATCAGAACTTGGTTTAAGAATGGCGGCTCAGGGATTTTCCCAAAGAAGATTGGGCGAAGCATCTGGTGTGGACCATAGTTCAATCTCCAGGTTACTGAAGGGAAATAGAAACGCTAGTCCTCAAGTTGCGGAAGGACTAATGTCGGGTCTTCATGTAGCACCAGATCAAAGTGCAAGATTCCTATTATTAGCAGCAGGACATAGTGGTGAGGTTATTCAAGGTGTACTCCAAGTCCCTCAAGAAGCTACTGCGCCAGCACCTAGGGCTCATGGAAGACGAGGTTAATTACTTCGTCTAAGTTTATGAAGTGGATGATAGTGTAGGCGCCCCTCGGCCACAAATATTCCAAGGAAAACAAAGAATGCACCTACAACATAAAGTGGAGTGATTTCTTCGTGGAGAAGTGGAACTGCAACGATGATTGTCGCGACTGGGTCTACATAAGTGAATACTCCTACTTCCGAAGCTTTTATGAATTTAATCCCATATGCATAAATAGAATGAGCGATAGCAGTTGCGAGAATTGACCCAAAGAAGATCCCCATTAATATTTTCAAATTTATGTCCGAGGTCCAATATGTTTGGTTTAACTCTATAAAAAAGAATGGAAGAAGAGGGAGAGAGCCAATTAAAAATTGCCAGAAAGCTACAACAAGTGGTTTATATTTTGGCATAATTTTTTTAAGTAATAGTGCATGTACTACAGAAGTAATCGCAGCTCCGACTAAAAATAAGTTTCCCAAAACGCTTCCATCAAGTCCTTCTTTAAAAACAGGTAAAATTACAATTAGTAATACTCCGATAAGGCTGACTAATGTTCCTAAAACCACTTTTCTTTTTAGCTTTTCTTTAAGATAAAAAAGAGAGCCAATTATTAGAACGACAGGACCGGCGGACATTATGATAGGAGCATTTATACTTGAAGATAGTTTCAGACCCAGAATTAGTAATGAAATTGATACCGTAATTCCGACGAATGATAATAAAAATAAATCCCGCCAGTCTTCTCTTTGAATTTTTAAATCTTTATAAACAAAAGGAAGGAGTATAAGTGCTGCGATATAAAATCTTAAAAATACAAAAGTAAGTGAGGGGATATCATCAAGAGCCCATTTATAAATGGGGAAAGATGCGCCCCAAATAACATTGGCTATTATAAGAGCGAGAATTGAAAGTTGGACTTTACCTAATTGCATCGGACAGTTGATCTAAGGTAATTTCTTTTTTTTCTCCAGTTTTCATATTCTTTAAAGTAAGAGTTTCTTCTACTATTAAAACATACGGTATCTGTTTTTTGTCAGCATATTTAAGCTGTTTATCTAAATCTTTTTCATCGATGTATAGTTCTGTTTTGATTCCTCTATCTCTTAAATCATTTGCGATTTTTGGTGAGCTGGGATTTGTGTTCGTGACTAAAACTTTTGCTTCTTCTAAATCAGTAGGGAAGAGACCGAGTTCTGTCATCGCTTCCATGACTCTGTCAAAACCAAAAGCAAATCCCACGGCAGGTATTGTTTGATTCGCAAACATTCCAATTAAATTATCATATCTTCCACCACCGCCAAGTGATCCAGCTGGATAATCTTCACAAACTAATTCAAAGATTGCACTTGTATAGTAATCGAGTCCACGTGCAAGTGTAGGGTTAAATTCAAAATTATTTTCATTTATGCCCTGATCTTTTAGAAAGTTAAAAATATTTGAAAAATCTTTGTCTGGTACAAGATTTTTTATGGTGTTTAATAATAATTTTCTTTGGTTTTTATCTACCCCCGCCTTTCCTAGTTCTTCTAATACGCCTTCTTAACCAATTTTTCCAAGTTTATCAATTGCTCGTAAACCTAATATACGCGAACTTCCATCAAACAATTTATTTTTGATAAGTTCTTGAAAAATTCTTCTGTCATTTATTTCTGCTTTAAAATTTTTAAATCCTAATTTTTCAAAACATTTTATTGCGATAGAAATTATTTCCGCATCAGCTAAAAGGGAAGTGGAGCCTACTGTGTCAATATCTACTTGCAGAAATTCTCTAAATCTACCTTTTTGTGTGTTTTCTGCGCGATAGACATTTTGAATCTGATAGCGTTTAAATGGAAGAGGGAGGTCGTTTTGATACTGAGCTATGACTCTCGCAAGAGGAACTGTTTGGTCATACCGCATGGCAACTTTTCTATCGCCGTTGTCCACGAATTTATACATTAATTTATCTCCTTCTTCCCCATATTTTCCGGATAAAATGTCGTCGTATTCAAGTGCTGGAGTTTCAAGTGGTTCAAAGCCATAGGACTCAAACACCTCTTTTAAGATGTTTAAAACGTATGAGCGTTTTCTTGCTTCTTTAGGCAAGAAATCTCTAAATCCTTTTAGTGTTCTGGGTTCAACTTTCATAGATTAATAATAGCACAAAGCTATTCCTTATAATGATTTAAAAAATAGTTATTCATTGTTTAGGGTATCTAAGAAACATTTGCGAAACTTCTTTTCATTTATGTATTTAACTATTGTTGTGTTAGGTATAAGTCCGTCCTTAATTTTTCGTTTATCAACGACCGTCATGCCCCTTGTTATTCCGCCAACTGTTTCTATTTGAACGTTATCATTAAAGGTGAGGCAAGCATCTTTTTCTAACAAGTAAAATATGGTTAATGGGTCATACATTAGAGCAGCTTTAATGCCTGCATCTTTTTCAAGGTTTTTGATATAGGGTTTATTCATATTAACTAATAAATTGCGTAGCCTATTGTTTTTAATTTTCATAAAATCTCTTATTTGAAATCGCACATTATTACATGCATCTAGTGGGACAATAGTTTTTTTAATAGGAAAATTAAATACAATATCAGCAGCATCAGGATCAACAAAGATATTAAACTCTGCCACTCTATTCTTATTTCCAGCTACATTAATAGCTCCTCCCATAATTACCAGTTCCTTTACTTTTTTCATTGTTATTTTATCTATTAAAATTGCCTTGGCTATGTTTGTTAAAGGACCCAAGGTAACGATTGTAATTTTTCCGGGATTTGATTTAACAAATGAAATTATCTTATCCGGAGCATTTCCAGTAAGCACTGGATTATTTGTTGGATCAATACCCTCAAGTCCGCTTTTCCCATGTACAACTGCCTGAATTAAAGGACGCTTTAAAGGTTTTGCTTCTCCTGAGTATAGAGGGATTTCACTTCGTCCTAATGCATCAAGAATAAATCTAGCGTTTCGCGTAGTGTTTTTTACAGTTGAATTTCCACAAACTGTAGTAATAGCTTGTATTTCAAAAGCACGACTTTTAATGGCTAACATTATAGCCATTGCATCATCCTGTCCTGGATCTGTATCAATAATTATTTTTTTCATATAAATCCTCCTCTTCTTAAAATTCCCAGAGCTTGTTTTACATCTTCTGCCTGAAAATCGGCAACTGTTTCCCCAGGACCAATCTTTACAGCTTTCATTCCTATTTTTTTTGCTGGAACTATATCCGTATGTTCCTGGTCTCCAATAGAGAAAACATTTTCTGGTTGTGCGTCAAGACTCATGGCAACCATCCTAAAAACATTAGGATCTGGTTTTCTTAAGTTTGGTTCACCAGTAAAAATTTTCCCATCAAATAAATCTTCTATGTCTAGAAAAGATAGAACTCGCGCAGCCCAAATTCTAGGGGCTGCGGTAAGAACTGCGATTCTTCCTCTTAAGTCTTCAAGCTCTCCACGAAGACCAGGATCTGGTTCAACATATTCTTCAGGCATAAGATCCCAAGTCGCCGCAAAATATTCTGATCTTGAGATCCCTAGTTCATTTTCCACGCCAATACTTACTTCCCCTTTAAA
Organism: uncultured Gammaproteobacteria bacterium; assembly: GCA_964565795.1. Taxonomy (GTDB): domain Bacteria; phylum Patescibacteriota; class Microgenomatia; order Levybacterales; family UBA12049; genus 2-01-FULL-39-10-A. The sequence goes on along the minus strand of CAZMGC010000002.1, from coordinate 23,095 downwards.
TTCTTCAGATATTCTGTCGTGTTCCCGCTCAGAGTCCGTGGGGCTAAGCGAAAGTTTTTCGCCAAAAAAATGAATTACATTTGCGTGAATTTCTCTCCTAAGCCTAGATTGTCCAAAAGTTTGTCCTTTTGTTTTGTCTAGGTGGTACAGAGTTCCATCCATATCAAAAATTATTTTATGTTCATTCATAATCTTTCCCTTCTACCTAAATTTCCCTCTACGGGTTCTGCGATTTCACTTCTCACTACTCTTTGAAGTTCAAGACTTGCTTCATCTCTTCCTTGAGAATCAGACGTCAAACTTCTTAGCTCTCCCAATGTTTTTATGACTGTCTCGTTATTTGCAATAACTTTTGCCATGTCGACGTGCGCTTGAAAATATGGGCTTGCCCATAGGAATGGATTTCTTGCATGTATTTCATTTCCGTCTGGAGGATTTCCATCTTTTGTGATAAATCTTCCCTCATTCATAAGTCTTCTTATTTGATCAGACGTAAGATGATCAGGAAATATAATTCTCATTACCGTACTTCTTCTGAAAAAATCTCTAGCGGACTGCGAATCCATTCCGTCACTTCCTACAATTTCCTGAAATAACATTGAAAGAACAAATGACTCGGAAAGATTTGGATTTTGATGCAAATCCTTTAGGTGCCATCCATCATCTTGAGGAGTAGTAATTGTTCCACCAGATATTACTCTTCCTCCCACTCCCTGGAGAAGACCGACTGCGCCTGGATTATTTCCCAAATCTCCATCGTTTGTTAAAAGAAATGCATGAGTAGCGGAAGCTGGATTTATTCCCAAAATATCCATGGTTTTTTTACTTGTCCAACCACTAAAACTCACATCATCCACTATAAGAGGTTTTTCTAAATCCAATCTTTCACGAAGATCTTCAACTTCTTCTGGAAAAAGACTTACCTTATATCCTGTCGTTTCGAGACCTGGAGAAGAAACAACCCTCACTCTACTTAACGAAAAACTGTTGTCTACAGGTATTTGAGGGAATAATTCCTGCAATGCAGGGGTCATCCATCCAGTTAAATCAATTACTGAACTAAAATCCTCATTCTTAAGTCCTCTAGATAAATTTCTAAGTAAAGGTATAGGATCAGCAATAACATGATTAAAATCAGGGCTCCCGATAGCAGCAACTAGACTCGCCTCAAGCTCTCTAACTCTTCCCCAATTTATTGGATGCGCATTAGCGATTGTTTCATCCATCATCCAAATTACTCTTTGTTGTTTATTTTGATTTTTCATATTCTGTTTACATGCTTTTTTAAAGCATAAAAAAACCGCCTTTCGGCGGTCATGATTTCTTTTTGTTTAATTTTTAAACACGAAAATCACATCCGCCGTTCAGACGAACATGATACCAATATGATGTGTTTAATCCGTTTTTCATTAAATGTATTGTGGCATATTGTATTTTCTTTGTCAAGCTCATAGTATTAATCTTCTCTTTCTTTGAAATGAAAATTATAAAATTCGCGACCAACTATAATGATTATGCTTGCAATTGGAATTGCAAAAACTGCTCCAGTTGCACCTGCCACCTTAATGCCTATTAATAGGGAGAGGATAACAATTACAGGATTTATGCTAAATGCACTTCCAATTATTTTTGGTCCAATAGCATTAAATATGAATTGTTGAATTATAAAAATAATTAAGAATATTAACAACGCTTGATCTGGTCTTTCAACAAGAGCTACCAATAGGGGAGGGATAACTCCTATTATCGGGCCAATTACTGGGATGGCAGTTAAAATTCCTGCAATTAGTGATGTTGACCCAGCAAAATTAATTCCAAAAATTGTAAGAATTATCCAGGTAATAATTCCGCCAATTACTCCCCATAAAATTTGAATTCTTACGAATGAGGCAAATGACTGGTCGATAACCCTTTGCACAAATCTCATTTCATCGTGATATTTTCGTGGGGTTAGCGCAAACATTCTTCGATTTAAATTGTCTTTATCAATCACTAAATAAAATGACAGTATAAGAATTGTGACTAAATTAACCAGAAACTGTGTAACTGAAGGAATAATGTTCGTATAGCTTCCAATAGATTTAGTAAAATTATCGATTCCATCAGCTACAACTGGTGGCGCGCTTTCTTTAAAAGTGGGAAGTAATTGTTCAAGAGTTTTAAATTGAATTGCAAGATCTGGAATAAAGACTATGAAAGTTAACCCGATTAAAATTGCCGCTAAAACAAAGACAATAACTGTAGAAATAATTCTTGGAACTTTTAAATAATTGGTAAAAATATCTACAAAAGGTTCCAGTATGAAGCTCACAAGCCAACCGAAAAATAGAATTATTATTATGTCCGAAAAGTCCCTTAAAAATTTAACTACGTATTCAAATAAATAAATTCCAACTGCAATTGTTCCCAGGGTAATTAGGAGTTTTAATGAAGAAAGATCTTTTTTAAGTTCATCTAACATAGAGCTATAGCTCTATTATTTCTCTATTTGAGTGGGAAATCAACTCTACATTATCTGCTCTTACTAATACTAAGTCTTCGATTCTAACTCCGCCATAGTTAGGAATATATATTCCTGGTTCAACTGAAAAAACCATGCCTTCCTGAATAGTGTCTTTGGAATTCGGGGATATAAATGGTGTTTCGTGAACATCTATGCCGATTCCATGTCCAACAGAGTGAATAATGTTTGGAAATCCAGCATCAAGTATGAAGTTTCTTGCAGAATTATCAATTTTTGAAGCTTTAACACCTACCCTAATTTCGCTTATGGCTCTTTTCTGTGCTAATAAAACAGTATTGTGTATTTTTATAAACTTATCAGGCGCTTTCCCAAAATAAATAGTTCGTGACATATCTGAACAGTAATTATTTTTCTTTACTCCAAAATCTAATAGAATTATTTGATTTTTCTTAAGTTTACTTTCTCCTGTTTGATGATGGGGAACTGAAGAATTTTTCCCAAAAGCGACAATTGGTTTAAAGGAGATATCTGCATTCTTTTCTTTTATAAAAGACTCTATTAAGTTAGAGATTTCTTTTTCTGTAATGCCTAATTTTATTTTTTTAATTACTTCATTAAATGCTTGATCGGCAATTTCGCATGCAAGTTTTATATTTTTAATTTCGTCTTCATTTTTAATTATTTTAATTTGAGATAGGTCAATAGGCTTGAGTTTAGTTATTTTTTTGAGAGATCTATATTCAATTACTTTCAAATCATTTTCTTCAAATCCCAATGTTTTTAAATTTAGTTTTTTAAATAGCTCTTTTGCTTCTTTTTTTAAAAACATGCCAACACCAGTATCGATTACTGTAAAATTCTTTGTGATTTTTTCAACTGCCTCTGAATATCTTCTGTCAGTTATTAGGAAATTTTTATTTTTTGTAATTAGCAAAAAACATTCTCTTTCTGTTTCAGAAAAACCAGAGAACTTCGTTAAGTAAATAATATTTGATGGAGATGAAATGATAATGGCGTTAACTTTTTCTAAAATTTTCTTTAATTCTTGGTTCATTCTTCCTCTTTTGGAGTAGGGGTAGGGGTTGATTTAGTGTCGTTGTCAATTATTTGAATTCTTGGATTTTTAGGTAAATCAGGAAATGTAATTATTCTTGAGGCGGTTAATCTATTGTTTTCTTTCGGATCTAGGAATCCTATTACAATTGAGTTTTGCATTTTTTCAATTTTTGAAAAACCAGAGGATTCAAGTTCACCGTCATCATAACTAAAAGTTTTAGTTATATTTTCAACATCTACTAAATATTCTTTACCCTCTTCTGTTAGAAGAGTGACAGTGAATTTATCCTCGTCAACTTCTGAAATTATTCCATGTAGAAACAATGGAAGATTTTTTTCATTTACGAAACGTGCTAAAAGCCTTTGAGACTCTTTATTGTAAAGACCAAGTGCTGAGATTTTAGAACCTTTCTTGATATCTGAAATTCCAAAAGAATCATCGTCTTCGGAGGAGAATTTAGTCAATTCATCTACATCAATAATTCGAGTTTTATTATTTAAATCGATAATAGTTATTTGAGTATCTGAAGAGTCTTCAACAATCCCCATTATTCCTCTTCTTTCAACCAAATTGAGCTCAGCTACTCGAGAAGCAACTTTATTTTTTAACGCATCCACTTTATTTGTAATTTTTTCAATCTCGTCGCTTGTGGGTATGGCATTTTTTGTAGGAGTTTTTGTTTGTCCATATGCTTGGGGAATAGAGAGAGTTAATAATATTAATGTAATTATAAAAATTTTAAACATATTAAAAAGTTTCTGTTGAGTAAGTTACGATTAGTTTAGTTTTCGCAACTTCACCAGTTTTTGTAATAGCGTTCACTTCAATAATATTTTCGCCATCATCCAGTGAAATTTCAGTCGAGAAATTTCCATTACTTGCTGCTACTCCAGCTTCTTCACTGGATTCTGTTAATACTATTATTTTAGCATCTGGAATTGTCTTTCCGGAAATAGTAATAATTCTCTCATCTGTAACTTCTTCATCCGTTGGTCTTTCAACGGTTATGAAAACAGATGACCCTGGTGTTGGGGAAGGGTCCTCTATGGAAATTTTTTTAATATCCGAGGGATCTACTTTCTTAGTAGATTGGTAAATAAAGAATGCGGCAATTGCAAGAGCAATTCCAATTAAGGCAGCGATAAAAGAAAGGATAATTTTTTCTTTTTTCATAAGACCGAGGATTTATACTGCCAGGGCTTTTGGCCTTCGACATTTAAAGTAAGGCTCATGATACTACTTAAATATTTATCTTGTCAAGAAAACTTACACATGGTAGGATATGCAAATGGACATAGCAATACTAAACGAAAATACAATTAAAGTTAAAGGTAAAAATGCCTCAGTAGTAATTAATCCTACTTCTTCTACTTCAAAAACAGAAGCGGATGCAATTATTCGCTTAAAAGAGAGTCCTGAATTTAGTGAAGCTAAAATTGAAGGAAGTAGGATTACCATAAAAGGCCCAGGGGAGTATGAAGTAAGCGGAGTAAAAATTTCAGTAACCAGAATTGAGACTGATCAAATCGCTAGAATTGATGTGGATAATGTTAAGGTTTTGGTAGGGAGTGGGACAACCATAGAAAAAATTCATGACAAGATAGAAGAATCACAAATGGTAGTTATTAATTCAAATGATGAATTTAATCATTCTATTTTAACAGCGCTTGAGCCAAATGTCCTACTTGTTTATGGTTCTAAAAAGGCAGAAGTTGCAAAATCATTAGGGAAAGAAGAAGCAGTAAGTGCGAACAAATACTCAACAACCTCAGACAAGCTCCCGCAGGAAATGGAATTAGTTTTGTTAGGCTAAAACTAGAGTTTGTTATTGATTGTGTCATTGTTTTTTCCTAGAGCTTGAACTATTATTTTAAAACTTATGGCTACATCTAAAGTTCCACCACATAGTGAGGAAGCAGAGCAAAGTGTATTGGGCGCGATTTTACTTAGTAAAGAAACTATCGGACTAGTTTCAGAAAAATTGAAGCCTAAGGACTTCTACGATGACAACAACGGAAAAATTTTTGAAGCAATGCTTTCGCTTCATGATGCAAATAAACCAATTGATATTTTAACTCTCACTAAAGAACTTAAAAGTCTAAAAGCCAAAATTGATGCGTCTTATTTAACTGAACTTTTTAATGCCGTTCCTACGGCTGCAAATGTTGAACATTACGCTCAAATTATTCAGGAAGACTCTATGAAGCGAGCGCTAATCGGTTTGGGTTCAAATATTGCAGAGATGGGTTTTATGGAGGACAAGGAAGCAGAAGATCTTTTAGATAAAGCTGAGGCTTCAGTTTTTGCAATTACGCAGGGACACACCATAAAAGGATTCATGCCGATTAAAGCTGGACTTGCGGAAAGTTTTGACAGAATCGATGAGCTTCATAAATCGGGTGCTGGACTTAGAGGAGTAAAAACCGGTTTTACTGATTTAGATAATATTCTTTCAGGAATGCAGGCTTCCAATCTTTTGATTTTAGCAGCTCGTCCTGGACAAGGGAAAACTGCGTTTATTGTAAATATGTCGCAGCACATAGCAGTAAATGAAAAAAAATCAGTTGGTATTTTTTCTCTTGAAATGAGCCAGGAAGAATTAGTGGACCGTCTTTTAGTTGGACAAGCTGATGTTGATGCCTGGAGACTTAAAACAGGAAGATTAACTGAATCTGATTTTACAAAATTGTCTGAAGCTATGGGGGTTTTGGCAGATGCGCCAATTTACATTGATGACACGCCTGGAATATCAGTCTCTCAGATTAGAACAAAGGCTAGGAGATTGCAGCTTGAACATAACGTTTCAATAATTATCGTAGACTACCTTCAATTAGTTGACCCAGGAAAACATTATGATAATAGAGTTCAGGAAGTGTCAATCGTTTCTCAGGCTCTTAAAAATTTAGCCAGAGAGCTTAAGATTCCAGTTCTGGCACTGTCTCAGTTGTCTCGTGCAGTTGAGCATAGGGGAGAGAAGAAACCGCAACTTGCAGATCTCAGAGAGTCAGGAGCTATCGAACAGGACGCAGACGTGGTTATGTTTTTATATAGACCGGATGCTGAAATAGCTGACGTTATGCAAACTAAGCTTTCAATTGCTAAGCATAGAAATGGTCCACAAGGAGAAGTAGACCTTCTATTTAGGGGAGATCGAATCAGATTTTATAATATGGAAAGAAAAAGAGAAGAGACTTCTTCAGCTCCACCCGCTGAACCAACACAAGCTACAGTTATCTAAAATTAAAGTATAAAGCTTGTCCAACCTGCGATTGATATATTTACATTTTTTATTAAGACCGATATGATAGGAAAACTAATACCTCAGGGTGACTTGAGGCGAAAGGGGGTGAATGTTATGGACGATCAAAATAACCCAACAGTTGGAACTCCAGATCCAAATGCAGGTGGAATGCCACCTCAAGATCCAGGGATGGGGGGAGGAGTACCAGCACAGGATCCAGCAGTAGGCGGAGTAACTCCACCACCAGCTGATCCAGGAGTAGGACAAGCGCCAGCAGTCGACCCTAATCAAGGTTGGACGCCGCCACCTGCACCAGAACCAGCACCAACACCAGAACCTACACCAGCAGTTGATCCAAACGCAGGAATGCCTGCACCAGAGCAACCAGGTGGAGGAGACACAGGAACACCAGGAGGAACTGTTTAAGTTTTTCCAGGATTTTTGTTTCGAAACAAAAATAGACTAGCAAAATTTGGAAGCTAGTCTATTTTTTTGTTTACCGCTAGTACCGGGGGAGAGACTCGAACTCTCAAGGTCTTGCGACCAGTAGTTTTTGAGACTACCGCGTATACCATTCCGCCACCTCGGCTCGTTTAAATCTTTATTTTTGGCCTCAGATATTATATACTTTCCCTTATGACACTTCAACAAATTTACGACTTGGCAATTCAAATGGCGATTGATGCTGATCCCAGAGGAAGAAAAAGAGTAGAGGAGATATTAAAAAGGCGAAAAAAAGAGTTTACAGAACTTTCTCCAAAAAAGAAAAAGTACTTCGACGAAGAAACACTTACAAATCCGTATTCCGATACCAGAATTCTGTTCGGAGACGGAGAAACCCAAATTAAAAAAATTTTGGTAGGTATAGATCCAGATGCAACAGAAATACTCCTAGCAGATAGATTGAATGAAAAAGGTCAGAAAATAGATGCTGTAGTCGGACATCATCCAGTTGGGATTTCTCTAGCAGCTTTACATGATGTGATGGATATCCAGATAGATAGTTATGCAAAAGTTGGTGTTCCGGTAAATATCATGGACGCCCTAATGAAGGAAAGAATGGACGACGTTAAGAGAAAGATTCATCCTAGTAACCATAATCAAATCACAGATACAGCTCGACTTTTAAATATGCCTTTAATGAATCTACACACTGTCTGGGACAATGTAGGGGATCATTTTATGGAGAATTATCTTTCAAAGAGAGAATTCGAAACCGTAGATGAAATAGTAGAATATTTAATGGAGCTGCCTGAATATCAGGAGGCAGCAAAAGGAAAAAATGCACCTGAAATTGTTTCTGGGGGACCAAAGAGTAGGGTTGGAAAAGTAGCAATCTTTTTTACAGGCGGAACAAATCCTTCCAAAGAAGCCTATGCAGAGCTTGCAAGGGTTGGAGTCGGAACAATTGTTGACATGCATATTCCAGAAGATGGACTAAAAGAAGCAAAAAAAATGCACATGAATGTAATTAACGCTGGACATATGGCATCTGATTCAATAGGGGCAAATTTATTTTTAGATGAAATTGAAAAAAAAGGAATACAGATTGTTGTCGGATCGGGGCTAATCCGAGTTAGGAGAAATAAATGATAGGTGTACAAGAGCTTCGAGCTGGAACTATTTTTGAAGAAAATGGACAACTTTATCAAGTGCTTTCATATGAGCATATTAAAATGGGTAGAGGATCCGCAAATATTAAAGTAAAGGTTAAAAATATCAGACAAGGTTCAACTACAGAAAAAGGGTTTACGAATAATGCTAAAGTAAATAACGTTCAAGTTTTCAAAAGAGATGTTCAATACTTATATAAAGATTCAGAGAATGCATTTTTTATGGATCCAAATTCTTTTGAGCAGATTTCTGTGCCTTTGAGTCTGATTGGACCTGACGCAGCTTATCTAAAAGAAGGGGAGAGCTTTAATGTTTCAGTTTTAAATAATGAAGTATTAGCTCTTAATCTTCCTCCAAAAATGGACTTTGTTATTTCTGATGCCGATCCAGGAGTAAAAGGGAATTCGGCGTCAAATATTTATAAGGACGCTACGCTCGATAATGGGTTAAAAACACGCGTGCCTCTTTTTATAAAGATAGGGGACAAGGTGCGAATTGACACGAGAACCGGAGAATATTCACAAAAAGTCAATTAATTTTATGGCCAACCCCTTTTTAAAGGTTCTTTCTATTCCTTCTTTTTCGTATCTCCTTATTTCTGAATTTTTCTCTCAGTTCGCAATGAATCTTCTTAATTTCACTCTTTTAATTGTCGTGTTTCAGTTATCTGAATCGAACACAGCAGTAGCTGGGGTTGTGCTGTCATTTACTTTGCCCTCAATTCTATTTGGAATTATCGCGGGGGTATATGTTGATAAATGGAATAAAAAAAATGTTTTGGTTTATACAAATATTCTTAGGGCGCTCACAGCATTTCCTTTAATTCTTATTTCACATGAATTATTTTTAGTTTATTCTCTAAGCTTTTTAATTTCTCTCATAACTCAATTTTTTATTCCAGCAGAAACCCCAATAATTCCGCTTTTAGTTCCTAAGAAAAATTTAATTTCAGCAAATGCACTTTTTAGTATGGGGATTTTTGGTTCTATAATCGTTGCTTATGCATTATCTGGACCATTACTACTTTTATTTGGAAAAACGAATGTTTTTATTCTAATTACTTTTCTTTTTGCAGTGTCAGCAATTTTTGCATTATTTATTAGATTAAAGTTTAACCAGCCAAAAGAAAAAATAAAAATTAATATTCTCGAAGAAGTTAGAGATGCATTTGCTTTTATGGCGAAGAAAGATAAAGTTTACCATTCACTTTTTCTACTAACACTCCTGCAGACATTAATACTTGTGATTGCAGTAATAGGGCCTGGATACGCTGAGCATATTCTTAAAATAGAAGTTGAAAAATTTCCTGCTCTTTTTGTAACTCCAGCAGTTGTAGGAATGAGTATTGGAGCAGTTGCGATTGGTAATTTTTGGCACAATAAGTCTAAACAGACCCTAGCCAAAATTGGACTTTTAATTATTGGAATAGTAATACTTCTTTTCCCTTACGGATATCTTTTAACATCTCAAGAAATGATAAAAAATATCAATAATAATCTGCCATACCATTTGATCATAAATGATGTTCATTTATTAATAATTCTAGCCGTAATAGTAGGATTTGCGTTTTCGCTGGTTTTTGTACCTTCTAACACATTAATCCAAGAAGAGACTACTGACAGACAACGTGGTAAAATCTATGGATCGCTTAATACTTTAGTGGGACTTGTTTCAATTGTACCCATATTAGGGGTTGGAGCATTAGCGGATTTGATCGGGGTTTCAAAAGTAATCACTTTAATTGGTGTATCGGTGATTATAATAGCGTTATTGAGGATTTTTAAATTTAAATAATATGCAATTTTTTATTTTAGTTTTATTAGTTTGTTTAGTTTTATTTCTTTATAGAATTTATCATTTGGCAAATGATGATTATGTCTTAATTAAAAAAAATATAACCCTCGAAGATATTTTTAATGCAGTATTTGCATGCTCTTTAGTTTCACTCTTATTCTCGCGTCTGTTTTATGTCTTAATGAATCCGGACCCAGTTTTTATAAATCCATTAGGTTTTTTACTTTTTCCTTATTTCCCGGGTTTATCAATAACAGGGGCAATTCTTGGGGGAGCATTTGCATTGTTTTTCTTCTGCAGGAGAAAAAAAATTCCTCGTGCCCGAGTCTTTGATTTTTTCTCGATGGCATTTATTTTCGTATTGCCATTTGGTTTTTTGGGTTACTTTCTTTTATCCCAGGATTTTACAACCGGAACTATTGTTAAGTTTGTTTTGTACTCTTTGATTCTTTTTGCATCAAATATTTATCTATATCCAAAAGCTAGTTCTTTAGAAATAAAAGATGGAACAATAAGTGCTTTATTTTTGGTTTTCTTTTCGTTGATTTCACTTCTATCAAGTGCTATTGATAATCCTGGAACCAGCTATTTTTTAACACACAAGGAAAATTTTATCCTTGCAGCAATTCTATTTATTTCGATGGGAATAATTATTAAGCAGGAATTAACGGGTAGAATTTCAATTAAAAATGGAAGATAATCTGAAAATTTTATTTGAAAATGATGATTATTTAGTGATCGAAAAACCTGCAGGAATTACTGTTAATAGATCTGATACTACTACTAACGAAATAACCCTTCAGGATTTAATTGAAAAAGAAAATAAAATTAACAAATCAGATCCAGATCAAGAATTTTTAGATAGGGGAGGAATTGTTCATAGGCTTGATAAAGAAACATCGGGAGCTTTAATTATCGCTAAAAATTCCACAGCATTTAGAGAACTTCAGAGACAATTTAAAGAGAGAATTGTTGAGAAAAGTTATCTTGCGCTTTCTCATGGAGAAATTAAGCCAGAATCAGGAGAAATTAATGTTCCCGTGGGAAGATTACCCTGGAATAGAAAAAGATTTGGAGTTTTAGCAGGGGGCAGGGAAGCGCTTACTAACTACGAAGTGCAAGGTTATTTTAAATTTGAAAGAGAAACACTTACTTTGGTAAGACTATTTCCAAAAACAGGTAGGACACACCAAATTAGAGTGCACTTGAAGCATATAAATCATCCTATTTTTTCAGACCCACTTTATGGTGGTAGAAAAGTTTCGAATTCTGATAGGAAAATTTTACCTCGAGTGTTCCTTCATGCGGAAGCGATTTCATTTTTAGATCCGAAAAATGGTGAGAAAGTTATGTATAAAAGTGAATTATCAGATGATTTAAAACGATTTTTGAAGTTGATTTCAAGTTCAAAAAATTGATAAACTGAATTAGGAGGTGAGTATATGCCAGGATTTGGTGGATTTTATAAAGGGGAAAAGAAAAAGGCAAAAAAAGGTAAGGAGGGAAAAGTGATTTCTTCAAATGCTCCTACTTATGTCATGCCTGAGCTGATCTCTAAAAAGAAAAAAGATTGGTAATGAGAAAAGCAAAAAAAGAGACGATAAAGAGCTATAATCTCGCTCTTTATTTTGGACTCTTAATACTCCTAATTATTATTATTTCAGTCGCATTTAAGACTTTTGACATAATTAGAAAAAGTGAGTTTGATCTCAAAAATCGATTCACGGTTGCGGTGTTGAATGATGAAAATGTAGACATAATTACTGTTTCGCCTAAAACCGGCGAACAGTTCGGAATAAGACTTGAAAATGCACAAAGCCTTAGTGTAGTTGATAAGTTTTCGATACCTGTAGATGTCTTCGTAGAAACAAATTCTGATTTTTCGTCTGAGTCAAAAAGTATTTTTTCGAAAATGTTATTTAATAAAAGAAGTCTGGATTCAAGCTTAAATGTTCTAGATTTATTTAAGCTTAGTCTATATTCGTTTGGGGTAAAAGGAGAAAACTTTTCACATAAAAATCTAAGCCTAGATGAGGAAAGTGAGCTGAATAAGGTTTCTTCAAATGAATTTATTGATGAAACAATCTCACGAGATAAAGTCAGTATTCAAGTTACCAATTCTACTGAAATTGGAGGTCTCGGAAATAAAATTGCAAAAACCATCACTAATTTAGGAGGAAATGTAGTTTTGGTTAATTCTTCAAAAGATAAATTAGAGAATTCGGTAATTTACTATCAGGAGGAGTCATATACTATAAAAAAATTATCAAAAGTGCTAAATATTAAAGCAGTAAAACACGAAACAAGTTCAATTGCAGACATAATTGTTATATTAGGTGAGGATCAAGATAAATGAATATATTTATTTGGGTTGTTGCAATTGGGATATTATCATTTCTTTGGGCATTTTTGGCATTAAAGAAAGAGAAGAATAAAAAAGAATTAAATGAAGCGCAAAGAGATATTTCTAAGGGGAGGGTAATATTTCATTCTTCAGATTCTTCTGAATCATCTTCTTCGTAATCCAAATTTTTCTTGCCTTTCCCTTTACTAGCCTTTTTAAGGCTTAATTTTTTCTCAATAACATGAAGGAATGAAGGTTGATCTTTAAATTTATTTGCTCTCTTGAGTTCTCTTATGAAAATAGTAACATTCTGATGATTTGATGATTTAACAAATGCTTCATATTTGTTTCCGCCGTTTAAAAACTTTATCAATCTTTTACCTATATCATCAGGTAGGACTCCTATGTATTTTTTACCCTGAGAAATAAAAATTTTTAATCTTTTAGCTGATAAATCTAATGATTGACCGGTTCTAAGCGTATTGAGAACTTCTGCCTGTGCTAAATTAATTAAATCAACTACTTTTGTTTTTCCTGTTTCTTCAATAAATATATTATTCATGTTTATTACAATTGTTGCTTCTTCATCAGATGAGTCTGAAGTTAATTTACTCAAATTTTTTAATGCGATTGAGTTAAGTGGATCAATTTCTAATACTTTTTGATAAGTGCTTTTAGCAGATTTACTTTTCCCTAAAATTGTATAGGCAAGTCCCATTCTGTTAAGTGCTTCAACATCTTTTGGATTTTCGTCGAGAAGAGATTTATTTAATTTAATAGCTTCATCCCAGTTGCCTTTAAGAGTTGCTTGAATGGCTAGATTTGAAGTTATTTTCATTGAGGATTTAATTGAAAAATTTTACTATTACAAATTGCAAAAGTCAATAATCAAATGGTAAAATATTAAGATTAAATTATGAGTGGACATTCTAAATGGTCAACAATTAAAAGACAAAAGGGGGCTGCAGACGTAAAACGTGGTGCAACTTTTACAAAAATTTCTAATGCAATAACTATTGCAGTGAAACAGGGTGGGGGAATAGGAGACCCTGATCAAAATCCAAGACTTAGGCTTGCAATTGAGCTTGCTAGAAGTGCCAATATGCCAAAGGATAATATTGAAAGAGCAATTGCACGCGCTACCAGTAAAGAAGCAGGGGATTTATCAGAATTAACATATGAAGGATTTGCTCCAGGAGGAGTATCAGTTTTAGTCGAAGCAGTAACAGATAACACTAATAGAACAACTTCTGAGGTAAAAAGTTTATTTAATAAATCAGGTGCAAGCTTCGCAGGACCCGGTGCTGTTGCATATCAATTTGATCTGTCAGGTGAAATTACAGTTATAAAAAATGATAAATCTCTTGACGATATTTTTTTGTTATCTGCAGAACTGGGCGCATTAGATGTAGAGGATAGAGGAGAAGAGGTGGGAGTATATACTCAAGTATCAGATTTAGCTAAGATAAAAGAAGGATTAATGGCACAGGGGTTAAGTGTAACAGGTGCTGAAATTTCGAGAAAACCAAAAAATACTGTTGAAGTGGGGGAAGAACAGAAAGAAAAAATTGTTAATTTTCTTTCAGCGCTTGAGGATATGGATGATGTTCAAAAAGTTTATTCCAATCTCAGTCTTTAAATGAAGCTTAAAACTTCTGCTTTGCTTAAAAAGAATATTTTCACAAAAAGACAACGTTTTGCAGTCGGTGTTTTAACTCTTTCTGTTTGCCTTTTTCTAGTTGAACATTTTCTGACAAGATCAGGAATTTATTTAGTAGTGCTAATTGCTTTTTTTACCAACGGGTTTTTATATTGGGCACTTAGAAAGGATTTGAAAGGTAATTTCACACCGCAAGTTTTCATTTTACCCTTTCTTTATACATTAGCATTCGGTTTGTTCTACTTCTCTTTGCCGCCCCGTCTTCTTGTGCAAATATTTTTAACTATTCTTTACTCGATTGGACTCTATTCAGCATTTTTAAGCCAAAACATTTTCACAATCTCATCAGTTAGAACTATTGCATTATTATCAAGTGCTAGGACAGTGTCATTTGTTTTGTCAATTTTCATATACGCTTTTTTCACAAATACAGTGTTTAGCTCGCAGTTAAGTTTCTTTATAATTTTACCTTTAATTTTCGTTTATTCTTTTCTTTTAATAGTCCATTCATTGTGGACTTATACACTCGAAAAGAAAGCGAAAACAGAAATAATCTGGGGATTGTTTTTAAGTACAGCGCTTACTCAAATGTCATTTTTGTTGTGGTTTTGGCCAAGTAAGCCACTCGTTATATCACTTTTCTTAACTGGATTTTATTACATTATTGTTGGGCTTTCTCATCTTTGGTTTGAGAAAAGATTATTTAAATCTGTGCTTTGGGAGTATATTTGGGTAGCTGTATTCGTGTTTATTGTTTTAGTCGTATTTACCTCTTGGACCTAGAAAAAGGGAAGTGAGATAGCTTATAAAGCCTTTAAAATCACTAATTACATTTTTATTAGGCTCAGAATTAAAAATAGTTAGCCACAAGTTGAAGCTAAAATAGAAAATTTTTTTGACTGTGGAAGACAGGGAAGAGGAGAGGGGTAAGTGAGGCTAATGATATAGTTTGATGTATAGAAGGGTGATATAGTCTGATACAGTAATTCATCAAATTATTATAGGACTAAAATGTACAAATTTTAGCCTCGACGTCGCAATTTCACAGGTTTTTTGAGTAATTTTCACAGCTATATAGACCCATACGTCTTTAGAGTAGAAGACACATATGTAATTTTAAGAACTCACCTGTATCGGGAATAAATCGCATCTATATTATCTGAAGAATTATACCTTTCTCTTTAAACGTGTCACCTTATTATTGCGAAAAAAATACGAACACTGTTCTTTAAGATTTTGAGGCTAAAAATCATCGATTAGATTGATATGGCAGTCTAATCGTGACCTATGTGGATAACTCCTCTTAGAAGAGCGTAGTGTAAGGCTAAGCACATTAATGCAATAACCAACTAGTTACCGGAGAGATGCAACAGGTCTTCTAAACAAACGTAGTGACTCCTATCATTCTCTCCACAAAAGCATATACTTAAAATATGGACATTATAGGCGCTAGGAAGTAGAAACTGATAACGTCGTAGAATAATACTTTTACGACGTCACGGAAGCTAATATACCCGGAGAAGACCTGTTTTTCTTTCGAATATTTCTCATATATTTACTTGAATTTTAACTTACGTTTATCTTTTATCGCCTAACTCTCTTAAGTATTTGCCAATTGCTTAAAATATGATCCCTCCCCCGCTATAGGATATATAATTATTATATTTTTGAGGCTAAATGAAGCTAAATTTTAATTACTATCGTACTCATCCAGGCATAGAGTAGAGGTTATTCACGGAGTTGGTAGGTATTTCTAAAATTCGCTTATTTCTTAGGTTTAGGGAAGACTTCCTTTACAAGAGGTCTTTTAATATAAACTTCCTTAGGAATTATTGTAATTCCTTTATCATTTTTAGGTAGTAATCCATAATTCATATCAATGTCTGGAATGTTTTCCTTAGGGTCTAGTTTAACTTTAACCCATCTGCCATCTTCTACGAGCCCTATTACAGTGAAAGCTTCTCCTATAGGGGCCCTTGCAACTGGTGCACTGTTAGAGTTAGGTCTGCCTCTGAGAAAAGCCCCATCGTTTTCTTCAAGTTGAGTCATTATTTCTGGATCATTACTTCCAATTTTGATTCTTGTTAGTGGATTTTGGCCTTCAGGTGTCACAGCTGTTGTAGCAAGCGCAGCGGAGAGTGCAAGCGCACCTAGTCTAGTTGCTCTTGGATGACTAACAGCGAATCTAATAGCTGATTCAGGTGCGTGTTTTAATCTGTCTGACATAGGCGCTTATTATAACTATAGGCCGAGAATATGTCAAGTTAAAATTAAGATTGTGGGTTTCCAACCTGAGTAGTTAAAGTGTGTGTTGCGATAGATGCTAAGCCTATTTTATCATTAGGCACCACTGTATCTCCAGATTCATTTTTTCCCACAATTTGCCCATTTTCGAACCGAGCATTTACCATACCACCATCAGATTCAAGAGGTGTGATGTGGGAGTCTGTAGCAGCACTATGGCTCATAAAACCAACTGTTTTAGTGATATCTCCCAGAGGGCTTTTGTGTTCTAATTCAACAGCAAACCAGGGTGCAGTAAGAATTCCAGAGGTTGGATCAGTGGCTATTACAACCGGAGTGTTTTCAATAATAAATGGAGCTTTGCCATCCCAAGGGGTACCATTTATTGAGACTATGTCATTCATCTCAATATAATTGTCTCTGCCTTCTTGTCTATCATCAAAGTCTGGTATGTAAGGATCATGTCGTACTACTAAATCTTTTTCGCCATCTTTGTGGATCTCAACTAGATATTTGTTCATGTCGATTTGAGTAATTAGGTTTTGATAGTTCTGAAGTGTTTCTGCGGGGGGTTTGTTAACCTCGTCAACAATGTGTGCGATTCCGCTTCCACCACCTGCTATTATTCCTAATGCTAGAGCAATATTTCTTATTCTGTGACGCACGTTTGAACCGTGGTCTTTAGATGAGGTTATTCTTCTTGCTTGCTGTAGTCTAGGGTTGTTAGAGTTTACCTGATCGACTGATCTAAATGCACCTTGTGACGGTCTAATATCTCGTCTATGTATTCCTTCTGGCATGATTAATTTATATCATCCAAAGGATCTTATTTCAAACAGCTGGAAATTGAACCGGAACTCTTTTGTCAACTTCACTAAATAATTCCCAAGCTCTAGATAGTGAGATGTTCCTCATGGTATGTGATTCTGGCTGTTCTCGTCTATATGTATATTCAGTGATTGTTCTTCCATCTATCGCCACACCTGTAACTTGTAGAGGATCCAAGCGACTTGAAGATTCGAAGAAGTAAACATATCTGGTTACATGTTCGTGATGAGTAATTACACCTTCTTCTAGTACCGGAATACTTCCTAGTTTTACCCCAAGCATCGTTAGTGATCTTCCTCTTGGGTCATCGTCTAGATTTGTTAGACTTGCTGCAACTTTTTTAACAATTTTTTCGGTTAATGGTTTTGTGTTGTTTTTCTGATCAATAGCAATCGCTAATTCTATAAACATAAGCTGCCATTATAATCTATCTCTCTTGACTATACAATTCCCCGCGTCGTATAATTAAATTGTAAGACGCTAGCGTCTTACAATTTCCTTTCATTTTGCAACGCTAGGATCATCGCAGAATGAAAGCGTTTATTATTAATGAGTTATTATCTGCCTGAAATAGCTAAGATTACTGGATACAGTCTGATCCACTTCGATATAGAAATTTTTCAAACGTGGCACTCTCCCCTAACTTCTGCTAATTGGTGTTTTTCAAGAAATTTAGCTTCAAATTTTGACTTATAGTATTATGGAAGAAAAGCTTTTAAGATATTCAAATGATTTTTTAGAATACCTCGAGATTGAAAAAAATTGCAGTAAGCTTACGATCAGAGACTACAGACATTACCTAGAAGTCTTCCGAGCATGGTACATGCAAACAATTCCTAATAAAAATCTCGAGAACATAGACCTTTCAGATATAAGAAAATACAGAGTTTTTCTCTCTAATAAAACTGACGACAAAGGCGCAGGGCTTAAGAGGGTTACGCAGAATTATTACATAATCGCCCTCCGTTCATTTCTCAGATTTCTTATAAAAAATGACATAAAAGCTCTTGAGCCATCCAAAATTGATCTACCAAAAACTGAAAGCAGATCTCTAAAGTTCTTAGAGCGGGATCAAGTAGAAAGACTGGTTACCAGCCCTGATACTTCTAAGGAAGAAGGAGTAAGAGACCGCGCAATTATGGAGCTTTTATTTTCGACTGGACTTCGTGTGTCTGAGCTTGTAAGTCTTAACCGCGACCAGATAAATTTAGACCGCAAGGAGTTTGGAATCATAGGTAAAGGCAGACGTTCAAGAATTGTGTTCGTTTCAGATAGGGCTGCTGACTGGATACAAAAATACCTCAATCACAGAAAAGACGCATATAAGCCTATGTTTATACGTTATTCAGGTGCTGTAATAGAAGAAAATAATGGTGAAAGAATGAGGCTTACTGCCAGAAGCGTTGAGAGAGTTGTAAAGAAATATGTTAGGCAAGCCAGGATACCAGTAGATGCTACAGTTCACACTTTGAGGCACAGTTTTGCTACGGACTTACTTACTAACGGGGCTGATTTGAGAAGTGTACAAGAGATGCTCGGACATAAGAATATTGCGACTACTCAGATTTATACCCACATAACAAATAAGCAGCTTAGAGAAGTTCATAAGTCATTTCATAGCGGAAATGAATAAGTAGTTAATTTCTGTCGTCTATTTTCTTCCTGTAAAAATTTACTTTAGTCCTAGCTTTTGTTGCGAGTTCATAGTCGCCTTTTAATGTGGCTCTAACTTGTAGTAAAAATGCTTTTTGAAACTTCTGTTCGTCCTTAGACATCTTAATTAGTTTGATAAGTAAGAATTACAGTTACTTCAACATTGCTTTCGCCTGGAGTAATATTGCTGACTTCCCCCTCTGGATTTTGAATTAAGACGTCTCCGCCTTGGGCTGAGTCTACTGCTTTTGCAGCTACAGTAAATGGCATAGGCATACCTATCATTCCTGTGGATTCTGTCACATTTATGATTTTCCCAAGTTTTATTCCGGATGCGTCTGCAAGTCCTTCAGCAGATTTTTTTGCCATTTCTACTGCTTCTTTTCTCGCTTCATTTTTTAATTCGTTTTGCTTTTTGTCATTTAGCTTAAATGAAATGCTCCCAACCATATTTGCACCTGCTTTAGTAGAAGTATCAACTACCTGATTTGTTTTTCCGATTGGTAATTCAACTTCGAAATTTTGAGAAACTGTATATCCGGTTATTCTTTGATTATCTCCTGTAAAGCTATAGTTAGGATTTATGGAATAATTTGTGGTTTTAATATTATCTTCTTCAATTCCCTGTTCTTTAAGGGCATTTATAATTCTCTTGGAGGCTTCATTTGCTTGGTTTTGTGCTTGCTCTACAGAAGTCCCTTGAGAAGTAACTCCCAAGTTAATTACTGCTTGATCTGGGGCCGAGGAGGCCTTTCCAGTACCAGTTGCTTGAAAAACATCAGTTGTGGCTGTGTTTACATTATTTACTGCAAATGGAATAGGTCCTATGAATTTCGTATAGACAAACAGAAGTACAAAAAAAACGACAATGGCACCAATAAGGTCAACTCCTCTTTTTTCCATGGATATATATATCTAAATACTATCTTAGGGGTTTGTCAAGTGGAGACAAGCTAACTATAGACTGCAATCTACGATTACAAAGTCGTCTTTATAAAGCGCTTTATTATCATTCTTTTCTTTTATCGAAAGATAATATTTACCAGTTCCGCAAGTTCTTTTAGATATTTTCCAATAGCTATCATTATTAATAACTTTTACTTTATTAGATTCGATTCCTTTAACAACTACGTCCTTAACTCGTGGTGTTGTAGTAGGAGTTGGTATTTCGCTTACTGCTTGCGTTGGTTCAAAATTAGTTACTCTTGCCGTAAGTTTTTGGTCATTAACAGGATTAAAATTTGTAATCGCAAAAATTGTTGTGGGTAAAATAGCGAGAACTGATATAAATGAAATAACGATTGCGAGCTTCTGCTTTATGGTTCTTTTATTTGGATCAGGTTTTGTGTAGATATTTTGAAAACCTTCTCCCCAATAATTAAGTTCAATATTTTCATTATTATTCATTGTGCGGGGATTTTAACACACTATAAGTTAATAAGTCAACGAAGATTAGATTGCCGTAGTAATATTTGTTTGATTTAGAGCTTTAACTACAAGATTATTTAGTAGAGTTTTCGGCGGCTTTAACTAAATTTTCCATAAGGCATGCTACATTTACTGGTCCTACTCCACCTGGGGTAGGCGAGTAAAAGCTTGCCACGTTTTCGACATCTGAGTTATTGTAGTCCCCTCTTAGTTTTCCATTTTCATCAGTATATAGTCCAACTCCTACAAGGATTACTCCTTTTTTGAATTGTTTTGTGGAAAGAATAGTTTTTCCGACGGCAGTAATTATGATGTCTGCTTCTTTTAATATTTTTTCTTTATTTGGGGTTTTGGAGTCAATTACTTGAGGTTTAAGCTTGTGCTTTTTTAAAAGATCGATAATAGGCTTTCCTGCAGTCTCCCCTTTTCCTATAACTGCAATTTTTTGGTCTTTGATCCATTTAGTAAATTTATCTGTATGGTTGCCTTCTTTAAAAGCTTTTTTTATGAGAAGAAATGAAGCTTCTGCTACGGGGACTGGATATTTGGAGTGTTTTCCAAATCCGTCTACTTCTTTTATGCCTGAAATAAGCTCAGTTAAAGAATCTACGTCTACATTTGGGCCAGCTGGTCTTTGGATAATAATTCCATGAATTTTAGGATTTTTATCAAGCTTTTTGATTAATTTGGTTAATTCTTCGTGCGTTGTTTCTCGTGAAGTCGGAAAAACTTTAACTTTTGCACCAATTTCCTCAGCCTTAAGTCCTTTTTGTCTCACGTAAATTTTAGAAGCTTCATTGTCACCCATTAGGATTATGGCCATAGTAGGGGTTATTTTTTTCTTTTTGAGAAGTTCGACACGCTGTTTTAGTATTTCTAGGATTTCAGAGGAAATTGCTTTGCCGTCTAATTTCATTTATTCAACACAGGTTATAGCTGCGATTCTGTCGTCTTGTTTGGAGAATCTCATTAAGATTACTCCCTGGGTAGCGCGTGAGAGTTTTGGAATACTGTCAATCTCTAGTTTTACAACCTGGCCTTTAATTGAAGTTATGATTACCTCTTTAGCGTTTGGTGGAATAACTTGAGAAGAAGCTACTTTTCCGGTCTTAGCTGTCACTTCTGCGATTTTTACTCCCATTCCTCCTCTACTCTGCGCATTAAATTCTTTTACTAAAGTTTTCTTTCCGTAACCGTTCTCCATTATAGTTAGTAATTCTGGATTGTCATCTTTTTTAACTACGTCCATACCAACCACTAAATCATCTCCTGAGAGTTTTATTCCTCTTACTCCGCGAGTAGCGCGTCCGAGAGGTCTTATGGATTTCTCGTCAAATCTGATGCATTTTCCATTTCTAGTGTAAACTAAAATATCGTCTGCGCCGGTTGTTGGATTGCTCCATGCGAGCTCGTCTCCCTTATCAAGTTTTATAGCAACAATTCCTGATTTTCTGATATTTTCAAACTCAGACTTTGCTGTTTTCTTAACAGTTCCATTTCTGGTAGCTAAGAATACATGCTTAAATTCATCATCCTTGTTATAAGTGATAAATGACTCTACCTTTTCCCCTGCTTCTATATTGATTAAGTTGACCACCGCTGTGCCCTTGCTGGTTCTAGAAGACTCGTCAATCTCATAAGCCTTTGTCTGATAAACCTTTCCTTTATTTGTGAAGAAAAGAATATTGTCGTGAGTCATGGTGGAGCGTATGTTCATGATTCCATCCTCGTCTTTAGTGGTCATCCCTTTGACTCCTTTTCCTCCTCTTTGCTGAGTTCTGAAGCTTGTTAATGATTGACGTTTGATATACCCAGTAGTGGTTAATGTAATTACTGTTGGTTCATTTGGAATTAGATCTTCTTCTGAGAATTCTCCAACTTTTCCTTTATAGACCTTAGTTCTTCTTTCATCGGAATATTTCTCTTTAAGATAGCTGGATTCATCCTTTACAATCTTTAGGATTTTTTCAGGATGTGCCAAGAGGTCCTCAAGATACGCGATTGTTTCTTTAACCATTTGATATTCATCTTCAATTTTTTGTCTCTCAAGAGCAGCAAGGCGTCTAAGTTGAAGGTCTAAAATAGCTACAGCTTGAAGTTCTGAAAGCTTGAATTTCTTCATCAAGTTTTCCTTAGCATCTTCTTGGGTTTTGGATTCTCTAATCGTTTTAATTACAGCATCAAGATTATCAACTGCGATTTTAAGTCCTTCTAAGATGTGAAGTCTTGCCTTAGCTTGTTTGAGTTCAAACTCAGATCTTTTCTTAATAATAAGATACCTGTGCTTAATATATTCCTCCAAAATTGATTTGAGGTTAAGGGTTTGTGGTGTATTATCAACAAGCGCTACGACATTTGCTGAGAATGTAGTTTGAAGGCTAGTATATTTGAATAGATTGTTAAGAACTCTTTTTGGAGAAGAGTCTCTTTTTAGCTCAACCACTACTCTAATTCCATGTCTGTCTGATTCGTCTCTAAGGTCGGATATTCCTTCGATTTTCTTTTCTCTTACAAGCTCTGCAATTCTAGCAACAAGTAGTGCTTTGTTAACCTGATATGGAAGCTCTGTAATAATAATTGCACTCTTTCCCTGTCCAATTTCTTCGATATCAGCTTTTCCGCGAATTAAAATTCGGCCTCTTCCAGTTGTGTAAACATTTTTAATTTCTGCTATATCGTAAATGCTGCCGGCTGTTGGGAAATCTGGGCCTTTTATGAATTATAATAATTCGTCTACAGTTACGTCGATTGTTACTGTTAATGGATCT
>CAZMGC010000001.1:8854-68159 GCA_964565795.1 uncultured Gammaproteobacteria bacterium | reverse complement strand
ATTCCCTCATATAATGAGTCACAAAACATTATTCTTCTTATTAATAAAATTAGAAAATATTTCCCAAAATCTAAAATAATAATAGTCGATGATTCGAATTCTAGGGAAAAATTAAAAATTAAAAAACTATTATCTCAACAAAAAGATAAAGAAATTACATATTTTCCGCGTAAGAAAAAAATGGGAAGAGGAAGCGCAGTCATTGAAGGTTTCAGAATTGGATTAAAAGATAAAAAAATTACACATCTTTTTGAAATGGATGCAGATCTTTCCCACAACCCAAAAGAAGCAAATAAATTTATTTCAAAAATGAAAAAAGATAATTCTGACTTAATTGTTGGATCTCGATATCTGTCTGGAAGTGAAATTATAAAATGGGCTAAATGGAGAGTGATAATGAGTAAAATAATAAATAAATTTTTAAGCCTCTTACTCGGACTCAAACTTTCAGATTACACCAATGGTTATAGGCTGTATAACAGAAAGTCTGTTGAGTTTTTAACAAATATTAAAATCGAGTCAAAGGGTTTTATTGTACTTTCAGAAACAGTATACAAGCTTAAAAAAAATGGTTTTAAAATTTCAGAAGTTCCAACTACATTTGTTGAAAGGCAATTTGGAAAATCCTCATATGGAAATCGTGAACTCGTAACTGCATTAGCAAACATTTTATGGATAAGATTTGGAACTCCTAAAAATATAAAAATATTCTGCATAGGGTTTGTGGTTACTATTGCTATTTTATTACGCTTATGGAATCTAAACGAAATGGGTAAAACATGGGATGAGGGTGCTTATGTTGAGGGGGGTTTTGTTATGACCGATCTAATGCTAAATGGTGATTTCAGAAATCCCTATTACCATTCCACATTTGATCATCCTCCAATGGCTCGCTATATATATGGTGCTACCTCTCGTCTCGATTTACAAGAAATAGACAAAAATGGAAATCCAATTTTTTATTTTGACTATACATATTCAAGACTTATTTCAATTTTATTTTCGACTCTCTCTGTATTACTGATTACTCTTTTTGGATGGAAATATATTTCTCCATTTGTAGGTGTTGCATCAGGAATTATCCTTGGAATGCTACCCACATTCTTGGGGTATTCACAAATCGCAACCCTAGAAAGTCTTGTAATGTTTTTCTTTACCTTATCAATTTATCTTTTTATAAAATTTATTAATAAATTTTCATTAAAATATTTGTTATTGGTAGGAGTTTCTACAGGTCTTGCGCTGGGAGTAAAACAAACAAACATTTTTATTTACCCTCTATTCTTATCAATTTATTTTCTTTGGTACATTACAAAAAATAAAACTGAAAGACCAAATATTTTGAGAAAAATATTAATTCCATTCTTTTTAATATTTTTAATTTCCTGCATCACATTTATTTTATTCTGGCCAACAGCATTAATAAACTTTAACGAAGCAATAGCGGTAGAAAAAGCCATGTGGTTTTCTCATGAAGTAAAGCTTCCGCCCCCAGAAGTTTTCTTTGGAAAACTGATGCTTGTACCATTCCCCTACTATCCAATTTATTTCTTAATTACAACTCCATTTTTAATAATTATTTTATTTTTTGCAGGGTTGAGAGTAATCGACATTAAAAAGAAATTTATTTTGTACGCAGTGCTACTTTGGTTTATTCTTCCATTTTTTCAAACCTTCTATCCTTTCAAGCAACATGGCCTTAGATATATTATTCAAGTCTATGCTCCTCTCGCATTAATTGCAGCAATTGGATTCGAATCAATTCTTGGAATGTTTAAAGAAAAATTTAAGGTTAAATATTTTGGAATATTTACATTAATAATTTATTTTCTTCTTATTCTTAAATCAATAACTCCCTACTATTTAGATTATTTTAATATAATTCCTGGTGGAGTAAATGGTGTATATGAAAAAAAATTATTCCAAATTGGCTGGTGGGGTCAGGGAAATCGAGAAGCTGGAATTTACCTAAGGGATAATGCCCCTAAGAATTCAAGCATAGGCCTTGCTATTTCCCCTCTCCACTCTTTCCCCAAATATAGCGAATATAAAAGTGAAAAATTTAATCTAAACAAAAAGTATGATTATGTAGTTGTAAATTACTTTAATATTTTAAGAGAGGGATTCGACGATTCTATGATCAAACAAAACTATAAATTAATTCATGAAATAAAAGCAGATGAAGCTACTCTTGTCTATATCTATCAGAAGAGATAATTATCTTAAGTCTAAAGTTTCCCCTTTATAAACGAGATTTAATGATTTTATTATTACTTGCTTTTCCCCTTTTTCTACATATCCTGCTTCGATCGCTTTAAATTTATTTTTCGAAATTATTCTTAAAGTCTTTTCAACATCTTTTGAAGAAATTATCAAGCAATAATCTTGGCCCATGTTATAAGTTTCATACATTTCATAATCAGAAAGGTTTGCTTGTTCTTTTATAAAATCAAAAACCGAATGAGGCTTAAACATCTTTTCAATTACATAACTAAATTTTGGTCGACCTCTCATTATTTTTCGCATTCCGTGACCAGTGATATTTGAAATGTAATGAATATCAATATTATTTTTCTGCAAATCCTGAATAACTTTTGCGTAGATATTTGAAGAAGTTAATAAACTCTCTCCAAAAGTTTTATTTCCAACTTTTGTTTGATAGCCTTTAGGTAATTTTTTTGCAATCGCCCGAGTTAAAGAAATCCCATTCGCATTAACCCCATTACTTTTTATGAGTATTATACGATCCCCTGTTTTTATTTTTTTGTCAGTTGTTAAAAATTTATCCGATTCAATAATCCCGATTGCCGAGCCGCCTAAATCAACAGATTTAGATTCAATAATTCCCTTAAGTGTCGGTGTTTCCCCCCCACCCCAAACGACTTCTGCTAGATTACAGGATGTCTCCCAACCCTTAATAAACTCCTTCATCCTAATCGGGTCCTGTAAAAATCCATCTCCCGCATCAGCCCAATATGCATTTAATACCAAAGGCCTTGCTCCGACAGAGACTAAATCATTAATAATTGTTGCGACCGTATCTTGCGCAATTTCTTTATAAAAAGATTTTTTTTGTTTTTCCCAAATCGCATCTGCAATAAGACTTTTAGTTCCCAGCCCTTCCATAACAAATGCCATCAAGTTATTTCCTTGCTTCCAAACAAACGCTGACTCACCTCTACTATCTGATATTTCATTAAAACTTTTAGAAAAATTTTTTGCAGTTTTTCTAGCAGAATCCTGCGCAAGTTTTTTAATAGGATCTAATTTTGAATAATCTACCCCCGATGATTTATATGTAATTTTCTTCATTGTGTATTAATTTTATGCACTACAGCTAATTCCACACCTGCATTTCTAAGATTTACCACTCTCCCATCTCCTGCCCCAAAAACATCGCCTCTTTTAAAAACCTCCTTACCACCACCATCTTCACTCCAACCAATTCTTCTCCCATCCACAGTTTCCGTTACATTTCCATATCTCACTAAACACTCACCTTGCAGTATTTGAAAATATCCTTTGGGCTCTCCAAAACCTAACATAGAACTTCTACCTGGCATTATTACTAAATCAATTTCTCCCATAAACTCTGGATTCTCATTAGGCCTTGTCATGCTGGAAATTATATTAGGAAGTGACAAATTTAACAATATTCTTAAATAAAGGTAAACCTTGAGGCGATTCAATCAAACCTCGGCGCCAGTTTGGGTGTTGTTCGCGTCTTACGAAACATTCCGGATGCGGCATAAGACCCAATACTCTTCCGGTCTCATCTGTTATTCCAACTATCGCATTCATTGATCCGTTAGGATTATCTGGATATTTCTGGGTTGGATTTCCCTTTTCATCTACATATCTAAAAGCGACCAAATTTTCTTTTTCAACTCTGTCCAAAACTTTCTGTTCTGCCAAAAACTTTCCTTCTCCATGAGCTATTGGCATCCAGATTATTTCATCATTATATGTATTCAAAAATTTTGATTTTGAATTTTTCTCTGCTTTTACTTTTACCCATCTACATTCAAAATGTCCTGAATCATTATTAACAAGTGTTGCATCCATATCTCCTATTCGATTAAATGGAACAAGCCCTGTTCTAACTAAAACCTGAAAACCATTACAAACTCCCAATACTGCTGTATTTGGTCGCTTTACAAACCTCCGGATTTCTTCCCCAAGAAAAGCCACAATTTCAGTTGCTAAAACTTTCCCAGAAACTATGTCATCTCCATAAGCAAATCCTCCCGGTATTCCTAGAATTTGATAATCAGATAATTTTTCCTTTTTTGTTTTTAAATCATTTATGTGTACTAGTTTTGCATCCGCTCCAGCCAGATTAAATGCGAAAACCATATCTTCATCACGATTTATTCCATCAGCTTTTATTATTATTGCTCTAGGCTTCATGCAAACATCTCCTTCATTGGTTTTTGCCATGCCTTCTTTAAATCATAAAGGTCAGCTGATATTTTTTTATTTTCAAAATTTATGTTTATCTTTTTTTCTTTTTGAGTTTTTCCTAAAATTTTAAATTTAACATCTTTAAATATTTTTTTTGCAATTTTTTCATTTCCTAACTCAACTACAAAAGTTCCTGCAGTTTCATTGAAGAGAAAATAGTCCAGTTTTTCTTTTTTGTTAATTTTTAAATTAGCCCCCATATCTCCTCCAGAACACATATCAAAAATGCTTGAGAACAAACCTCCCTCTGAGATATCATGACAAGATAAAATTTCTCCCGAATTAATTCCTTTATTAATGGCTTTTGCAATTTTTTCAAATTTCTTTAAATCAATTTTAGGAACACTTTCCCCTAAAATATTATTCACGTCAAAATAAGTAGATCCTCCCATGGAATTAATATCCAAGTCTCCGACAAGACAAATAACAGAATTTTCCCCGCCTGCAATGCCTTGCTTTCCATGGCGGCCAGGATTTTTAAAGTCTGTTGAAACAGTTTTTGATGTATCTGGAATTCTTCCAAAAACAGAAATACATAAAACTGGAGGAATTTTTATTATCAAATCCCCTTTTCTGTAAGTTGAAGATAGACTATCTTTTCCAGAAATAACCGGAATCCTTAGCGCTTTCATAATATCCACTACAGCATCAACCGATTTATCCAGACGATATAATGACTCTTCGTCGGGGAATGGCCAAATGTAATTATTTATTAAAGATGCTTCTTCGATATTTCCCCCAACCGCTACATAATTCGAAAGCGCTTCTATCCCTGCCCAAATACTCCCATTGTAAGGATCAATTCTATTTAAAATAGGGTTCATTCCATGTGACAATACCATTCCATATTTTTTATTTAAAATTGGTCTAATTACTACACTGTCATTTGGCGAGTCCATTTTCTCTCCAGAATATGGCTGGAGATCATTGGTACCCTG
This sequence comes from uncultured Gammaproteobacteria bacterium, assembly GCA_964565795.1. Classification (GTDB taxonomy): domain Bacteria; phylum Patescibacteriota; class Microgenomatia; order Levybacterales; family UBA12049; genus 2-01-FULL-39-10-A. The sequence goes on along the minus strand of CAZMGC010000001.1, from coordinate 62,757 downwards.
AACAGAATGATCATAAAGCCTAACGATTGGTTCTTTAGAGTTTACATTCCCATGAGAAAGTATTTTTTTAAATATATCAATCCATTCAGTTTCACTTCTTGGCTCCTTTGGTAATTTTTTATTTTTAGAAATTTGAATGTCAGATTTTCTTGCAATCATAGTTCTTTGAGGAAGACCATCATGCAAAAAATCCATAGACAAATCTGCAATTTTGTTTTTACCAAAATAAACTTCAAGCTTTTTTGTGTTAGTAAATTTACCTAGAATAGTTGCTTCTACATTAAACTTCTTACATATTTCCAAAACTTTTTTTGAATATTTTTTACTTACCGCTAATACCATTCTCTCCTGGGATTCAGAAACCCAAATTTCCCATGGAGAAAGCCCATGGTATTTAAGTGGTGCAAGAGATAAATCAACTTTTACACCTGTCTTTGAACCAATTTCTCCGACAGCTGAAGAAAATCCACCAGCACCACAATCTGTAATTGCACGAATTAATCCCTGGTCTCTCGCCTCAAGAATTGCATCGAACATTCTTTTTTCTTCTATCGCATTGCCTATTTGAACTGCAGAAGAATTCACCGAAATTGTCTTATCTGTCATTTCACCAGAAGAAAAAGTTGCACCGTGTACTCCATCTCTCCCAGTACGACCCCCGACTGCGATTACCACATCTCCAGATTTTGGTTTTCCTTTCTGTGCAAATTTTGTCGGAATTAATCCATAAGCTCCAACTATAATAGTAGGTTTTGCTCGGAAATCATTATGAAAATGCACAGAACCGTTATTTGTTGGAATACCCATTCTATTTCCATAGTCTCTAACTCCGGCGACCACCCTTTTAAATAGATATTCCGGATGGAGACAACCTGGCGGTAAATCTTTTCTAGGCAAATTTGGATCCGCAAAACAAAACATATCAGTACTAGCTATTGCTTTAGCTCCATGACCAGTTCCCAAAACATCTCTAAAAACCCCACCGCTACCTGTCATTGCTCCTCCATATGGCTCAATGGCTGAAGGAGAATTGTGAGTTTCTACTTTTCCGCAAATCGAGTATCCATCATAAAATTTCATTACACCTGAGTTATCACCAAAAGCTGAAACAATATTTTTTGGATGTCGCAATGCTTCATTTTTAATTCTTTGAATTAATGGCGCTTTCTTTTTTCCATCAACAATTAAATTTGCTTTAAATGTTTTATGCGCGCAATGCTCACTCCAAGTTTGAGCTAAGGTTTCAAGCTCTATATCTGTCGGATCCCTTTTAATTTTATTAAAGTAATTTTGAATTACTTTCATTTCCGATAAATTTAAAAATAACTTATCTTTAGAGAGCGCCATAAGCTCTTCGTCTGTCGACTCCCTAACCTTTACGATATTTGTCGGACCTGTTTTTCCCTCAATCAATAAAGTTTTCGGTGGAGCATCAACTAAATATTCTATAAGTGGGTTAAAAAGTCCAAGATTATTAATATTTTCAATATTAAAAGGCCCAAAAAAATAATATTCCCATGAAGAATCTGCTGCTTTTAATTTTATTTTTAAATCTTTTGCAGATTTTAAAAGCGATGCTGCTTCAGGATTCATAACTCCTGGTTTATAAGCGATTTCTATTCTTGAGCGAGCATTAAATACCGGTTCATTAATTGTGTATTTTTGATTAATAGATTCTGATAATAATTTTTCTGCTAAATATTTAGCAGATTTTTTATCTATTCCTTCAAGCCTATAAACCCTAACAGAACGGACCTTCGTAATTTTAGGATTTTTTAAATTTTTTAAAAGAGAACTTCCCTTCAAATCCTCTTCTTCTAGTTTTGATAAAACCCTAACTGTCTGGATCATGAATTTTCCCTTTCCAAATCCCTCCAACCTATATCCGTTCTGTAATGTAAATTATTTCCTGAAATATTTATCATCGATATCGCTCCGTATGCTCTGAGTCTAGCTTGTAATATTGTTAACCCTTCTGCCATAACATGAAATAATCTTCCCCCATTTGCTAAAAAATTATTTCCCGATTTAGAAATTCCTGCTCCAAATAATGTTATGTTTGGCAGCTTATTAATATTTTCAAGTCCATTTATCTTCTTTCCTTTTACGCTTGAATAATTATCTGGATACCCTTTACTACAACCTGCAATACTTACTCGAACAAGATTATCAGTTTTTATTTTTAATCTATTAAGTTTTTTATTTATTACGCTTTCGACAATTTCTAAATAATCTGTTTTAAGACCAGGAATCAAAACTTCAGCCTCTGGATCCCCCCATCTTGAATTAAATTCTACAATCTTAATTCCACTTCCAGTAATCATTCCTCCTACATATAATATTCCTGCATACTCCCTGCCTTCTTTTTTCATCCCCTTCATAAAAGGGATTAAAATCTTATTTTCAACTTCTTTTAGAACTTTTGCTGAAATAATCTTAGGATTTGAAACACAACCCATTCCTCCCGTATTCAATCCCTCATCTCCGTTAAAAACAGTTTTATGATCTTGAGCAGAACCAAGCATTTTGTAATTATTTCCATCGCATACTACAAAAAGTGAAAATTCTTCACCATTCATTGCCTCTTCAACGATATAAGTTTTTCCTGCATTTCCGAAATTCCTCATTTGATCAATCGCCACTAATGCTTCTTTTTTATTTTTTGCTTTAATCGCACCTTTTCCTAACGCTAGTCCTGATGCTTTTACGAATAACTCTTGTTCGCGAAGTGATTTAACATAAAACCTACCTGAAGACAAAGAATTGAAAGATTTAAATTTTGGAATAGGTAAATGATATTTAAGCATAAAATTTCTTGACCATTCTTTATTCCATTCAATTTCAGAAGCCTTTTTTGTGGGACCAAAGGCTTTAATTCCAAGTTCAGTAATCTTATCTACAAATCCAAGTGCCAGCGGATCATCCTGCGCTACATCAACAAGATCAATTTTATTTTTATTAATTATTTCTTTTATTTTTTCAAAATCAGTCGAAGAAACATCCAGAACTGATGTGACTTTTTTATTTGTTAAATCCATAAATGGATTTCCTGGTAACACAAAAATCTTTTTTATTTTTTTATTTTTTGCATAAGCATTTGCTATAGCATGTTCTCTTCCACCTGAACCAAGTATTAAAATATTCATTTGCAAAGTTTTTTTAAAACCGAAATATACAATTTATTCTCCTTAACTTTCAATCGCCTATATAAACTTTCAATGTCATCATTTTTTTTAATTTTTTCAAATGTTCGACCTACTACTTTTCCAAAATCAAATTCATTAGATAAAAAATGGATTGATGATCCAGCATAGGTTGAATTATTGTCTAAAAAATTTTTAATTGCAACATTTGTTAATTTCCCCCTATTCCAAAACCCAAAAGTCCCATCGGGATTAATTACCTTACTATTAATTCTGTCAGGAATAAGACCAGGATGAAGATTTAAAATTTTATTTTCATAATAGCTTATCACATCATTATTAATTATCAATTTCCAACCCGCCAAACAAATATAATCGATGTCGTATTTTTTTAAAGTTTGTAATAAATTTTCTCGATTTGATATTTCAATTTTTAAATTATTTTCTTTTGCCCTTACTAGACCATACGCATCTTTATCACTACTAATGACAACGCTTATCTTAGCATTAAGTTTTTTATTTTTTATTGCGTCAATTATTGCCTGTAGATTTGATCCCGTTCCTGCATTGGAGATTAATACTGCAAGATACTTCATTAACAATTAAAATTTATTTGTCTAGCTTTTTTACCTATATCAATCGGGTATTCTCCAGTAAAACATGCTGTGCATAAATTATCCTCTGGAATGCCGATTGCTTTTAAGAGCCCTTTATATGACAGAAAATATAAAGAGTCTGCACCGGTAAATTTTTTAATCGCTGGAATACTCATATTTGCTCCAATTAAATGCTTTTGGGTTGGCGTATCGATTCCATAGAAGTCTGGATATTTCACAGGAGGCGATGAAGAAATTAGATGGACTTTTTTAGCTCCATTTCTTTTTAGCATCGACACGAGTTTTTTTGATGTTGTTCCCCTGACTATTGAATCATCAATCACTACTACTGTTTTTCCCTTTATAGTTTCTCCAATTGGATTATGCTTCATCTCAACTCCTCTTTCTCTCAAATGCTGATCCGGCATAATAAAAGTACGTCCAATATACCTATTTTTTGTTAGCGCAAACTCTAAGGGAATTTTTAACTTAGATGCATAACCGATTGCTGCAGGAACTGATGAATCCGGAACTGGAATTACCATATCTGCTTTTATAGGATTTTCCTTAGCAAGCTGAATTCCCATATTTTTTCTAACCTCATATACACTTTTTCCCATTAAATAACTATCAGGTCTTGCAAAATAAACAAATTCGAAAATGTCTAATTTAGGATTGGGCTTTTCTAGCTGATACGACTTCATTCCTTTTGAATCAACAACTACCATTTCCCCTGGCTTTATATCTCTTAAATAAATTCCATCTACTGTATCTATTGCGCAAGTTTCCGAAGAGAATACATACCCTCCCCCTAATCTTCCAATTGAAAGTGGTCTAATTCCATATGAATCTCTAACTGCTACAATCTTATCTTTTGTCATAACTAAAAGACAAAATGCTCCCTTAAACATTGGAAAAGATTTTTTAATTGCTTCTTCAATTGATCCTGTTTTTACTAAAAAATATCTAATTACTTGGTGCATTAATTCCGAATCATTTAATCCATCAGTATAAAATCCCTGCTCTTTAAGAAATTTAGAAAGATTATCCGTAACCGGAAGATTTCCGTTATGAGCTAAAACCAATACATCATCAGGGCCCCTTCGTGAAGTAACTGGCTGAATATGTGTATCGTGAACACCCCCAGAAGTAGCATATCGATTATGCCCGATTGCCATATGCCCTTTTAATTCTTTTAAATTTTCTTCACTATAAACCTGAGCGACTAATCCCTGTGCCTTATGTGTCCTGAGTTGTTTTCCATTGGATGCGGAAATTCCTGAGCTCTCTTGCCCTCTATGCTGAAGTGTGTAAAGCCCGAAGTAAGTTAATCTTGCAGCCTGAAGTCCCTTTCTACCGTATATTCCAAAAAGTGCACACTTTTCGTTAATCTTGTCTGGATCTTTTAAAGTCATCAGCTAGATTTGAATTTTTATGTTTTTTATCGAAATGCTTTCTTTCTCTAGTCTTCTACCAGTGATCTTTTTATATACTTGAATATAACGTTTACTTACCTGATTTGCAAGTGCTGTCGGCATTTTTGGTGGTTTTCCATCCCCTTTATAACCTCTTTTTGCATACCAAAGTCTTAAAAATTCTTTATCAAAATTTTCCGGCTCTAAACCTTTCTCAATGCGATCTTTATATGTTTTTTTAATCCAAAACCTAGATGAATCAGGCGTATGAATTTCATCTATTAAGACTAGTTTCCCATTTGAATCCAAACCAAACTCATATTTGGTGTCTACCAAAATAATCCCTGCCTTACCACAGATATTCGATCCTCTCTCGTATAATTTCAGCGCAGCTTTTTTCATCTGTCTCCAAATAGCAAGAGTAACTATTTTTCGATCAATTACTTCTTTCTCCGTTAGCCGCTCATCATGTCCGCTTTCAGCTTTTGTTGTCGGAGTTATGACTGGTGTTTTTAGTTTTTGATTTTTCTTAAGTCCATCCGGAAATTTAATTCCATATATAACTCTTTCGCCTTTTTGATAACTTCCCCAAATTGATGTATTAGTAACTCCGCTAATATAGCCCCTTACAACCATTTCAATTGGAATAAGTTTTACATTTTTAACAATACTAACATTGGGATGAGGAACAGAAATAAGATGATTCGGAATAATGTCCTTTGTTTTTTCAAACCAAAATGCTGCCAGTTGATTTAAAACTGCACCCTTTTCTGGTATAAATCCGAGAATCACATCAAATGCAGAAATTCTATCAGTTGTAATTAAAATTCTTTTTTCTCCAACTATATAACAGTCTCTAACTTTCCCCTGATATTTTTTACCGTATCCTTTCAGATCTACAGATTTGATTAATTCATTTTTAGTTTTTTGGGAACTTTTTTTAACTTCACCTAAATACATCTCCAGTGGACATGTTAAATAAGCTGCTCCAAAAATATCCCGATTATTTTTTAAGTCATTTCTAAGCTCTTTAACGCTAAACCACTTAAAATCTACAGACTCGTGATTTAGTTTTATTTTTTTATCCCATCTAATTTTGTAAATTATAAAATAGTGATTTTCGCGTCTACCCAGAATCTTACGATTAAAAATAATCTTTCCTAGATATTCATAATTAAAATTTTTTATTCCCAATTCTTCTAATGCTTCCCTTTTTAGTGCATCTTCATCGGATTCTCTTGATCTCACGTGCCCACCCACTGGAGAAACAAACTTCCCAGCGTCCTGCCTGTCAGGCGCCTGTTTTACCAATAGGTAATTTCCTTTTGAATCTACTACCTCTGCAATTACAGTTTTATGCAATAATCCTTTTTCGTGAGCGTCTTTTTTCGTGGTTTTATAAAGAGTTTCTAAATTCTTGTCTACAATATCAACTTTTTCGTTTTGACTTTTATTTTTCATCTAAATATTTTTTATATCCAATTTTTTCAAGTTTTGTAAATTTCTCAGACACTTCTTCTTCTAAGGCTTTTTTATAATCAGAAACTTTATTTAATATCTTTTTATTACTAGATCCAATTATACTAGCAGCTAAAATTCCTGCGTTTTTTGCACCATTTACTGCTACTGTCGCTACTGGAATACCAGGTGGCATTTGAACGATAGACATTAATGAATCTAACCCTTCAAACGATCTTCCTTTAACTGGAACACCTATAACTGGAAGAGGTGTCAAAGATGCTAGCATTCCTGGTAAATGCGCTGATCCTCCCGCACCTGCAATAATTACTTTAAAACCTTTTTTTTCTGCTGATTTTGCGAAATTAAATAATCTTTCTGGAGTTCTATGTGCTGAAACGATTGTGAGTTCGAAAGAAATATTAAATGCCTCAAGAATTTCTGCTGCTTCTTTCATAATTGGCAAATCTGAATCAGAACCCATAACTATGGCAACATCTTTTTTCATATAGTTAATGCCTTTCTTGCTTTATTAGCTTTCTTTAAATTCTCTTCAAGTGAGTCTCCTACCACAGTTATATGCCCCATTTTTCTCCCAACCCTTGAATCTTTTTTTCCATAAAGATGATATGAAACTCCAGGAATTCTTAATGCTTTTTCAATTCCCTTAGGATATCCTGGCCCCTCTTTTTTACCCAAAATATTTTTCATCACTGCAGACTTAACAATTAAATCAGTTGAGCCAAGAGGTAAACCTGTAATTGCTCTAATGTGTTGTTCAAATTGAGAAGTTATCGAAGCTTCAATCGAATAGTGCCCGGAGTTATGAACACGGGGTGCAATTTCATTTATCAATACTTTTTCTCCTTTTATAAGAAACATTTCAATTCCGAATACGCCTGCGCCTTTTAATTTATTAACAGTTTTTCTTGCCAATTTCTCAGCATTCTTAGAAGCCGCTCTTGAAATTTTCGCTGGCGCTATGACAGTATCGCAAACATTATTTATGTGAATTGTCTCTACGACCGGGTAGGTTTTAATTTCTCCTTTTATACTTTTCGCAACCATAACCGCAAGCTCTTTAGTAAAAGGAACAAATTTTTCCACATAAAGACTCCTGCCTGAAAGTTTTTCAATTCCTTTTTCAATATCACTTACTTTTCTAATTACGAAATTCCCCTTCCCATCGTATGCATCTTCACGCGCTTTCAATAAAATCGGTAATCCAAATTTTTTAATTGCCTTTTCAATATCTTCCTTGGAGCTTACTGATATAAAATCTGCAGTTGGAATCTTATTTTTTTTGAGGAATTCTTTTTGCTTTAATTTGTCTTTAATTATGGTAATTGTTATTGGTTTTGGATGAATTTCTTTTCCAGTCTTTTCAATCTCTAATAAAACTTCATCGTTTACAAATTCTGCATCTACTGTGATTACATCCACTAACTTGGCGAGTTCTCTTGTAACTTTTTCGTCTTTGTATCCACCAATTAACTGTCTATCTGCAATTTGACCAGCGGGACTTTCAGGGGTAGGATCCGTAACAATAACAGTAAATCCCATTTTCTTGGCAGCGTACGTCATCATTTTTCCTAATTGCCCACCGCCCACTATGCCAATAACTGCGGGATAAATCATTATGCTTTGATTTTATTTATTTTCTAGCTTTTGTCAACCCCGATTAATCGGGAGGAATTTCCTATCTAACCAACCCAATCACAATTCCCATTCCCAGTAATGAAAGCAATTGATGAAATGTATTTATTGCAAAAAGCTTAATTGGTTTTTTGCTAAATAAAACATCTGTTGCCTGGACCGGCATTATAAATCCTAACCACATCCAGAACGCACTCATTAATCCAGTCATTACAGGAGAATAATTAAAATACGCAATTGACATAGTCATGACATGAGACAAAACAAAAGCTGTAACTAAAGCTAGCACCGCACTAGTTCCGTACATTTTTGCCATTTCATTTCCAGTTGGCTTCACGTCTTCTTTGGAATACCCCATCAATTTCATCCATGGTTTTGCAATAATCGGATTCATGTAATATGCAAATCCAATCGCCATCGATACGACCACTGCTAAAATTAATGCTAAGTAATTTACTTCGATCATTTAATTCACCCCCTTCTCTGTCTAATATGATTAGATCAATTATTACCGCCGATTGCAATACGCAAACTTACCAGCTTCCCCCTCCACCTCCTCCACCCCCACCACCTGATGAACCTCCAGAAAAACCAGATGAAGAACTCGGAGCCGAAGTAGTCATATTTGCGCTCATTCCTGATGAAAAAGAAGAATAAGATTTGTAAAAACCTCCTGAATATCCATGATACCAAATAGGATTATAATCTGGTTTTATAATTTTCAGTTGCTCCATAAATTCATCAATGTACCCTAACGCCATTGCATATGGAATCATTGCTTCGACAGTATAAAATTTTTCAGCTTGCCATTTATAATTTCTGTCCATCGACTTAAGAAATAATTTTAATCCATCAATCTTGTGGTCAAGCTCATCTCCTAAAATAGTTCTGCCAATAAGTTTTCTTGAGAGATAAATTAGAATTACACCTAAGATAATATTTGATGTAAAGAGTGCCATCAAACCAAAGACTAATAAAAATCCTCTTTGAACTTTTGGATTTTTAATAAAATATTTCCTTTCAACAAGAGACGCAAATACGCTTTTTTCCATATCCGCATATGTTTTATAGAAATCTTTTTTTAGTGTATCTGCATCCACTTCTTTCCCATTCTCAAACAAACGATCATATAAATCTTCTTCAAATTTCGTGAGACTACTATCCTTTTCTTTAAGTTTTATAATTTTTTGCGTCACTTTATCTGGTGCTAAAGTTTTTTTATTTTTTACTTCTTCTAGTTTTATATATTTTCTAATCGCCAAATCAAAAAGTGTCGCTACCACATCATCTCGCTCAAGCCGTGCGGTATCAATCGTTCCTGCTAAAGCCGGTGCAATTCTTTTCCCAGATTCATCTTTTGGAATTTCAAAATTAACAGTTGGTTTTCCAAATCGTTTTTTGTTTTTTGTTTTTTGGTACCAGGAAAAAATTACAGCTGGAATAAATAAATTAATAAATAGATAAATAATCAATATGTTTTCAAGAATAAATCCTAATAATTTCTCTCCAATACTTTTTGGTAACTCTTTAAGAAGTATACTTTTAGGAAATGTATTTACCGGGAATCCATAAACGACCGTCAGACCTTCACCTGGATTTAATCTTGAAGTGGTTGTAATAGGATTATAAACATTTATTGGGAACCTACAAAACTGTGCGTTTAATGTCGCGTCTCTGGTAAAACAAGCTACTCTGTCAGTTTTAACCCCAAAATCAGTTGTTAAATTTACAGATGCTTTTTCAATTGGAATAAGCCAGTCATTTCCTGTTACATTCCAATAAATCTCATCATGTGTTTCATAATTACTTCCAATCCCATTTTCTACAGTGTAAGAAATTTTATAAGTATGTTTTCCGGTTATTTCTTTATTTGCGTTTCCAATTTTAAAATATATTTGTTCGCGAGTTTTAGTGGTTTCAAACTTTTCTTTCTTACCATTTCTCTCAACCTTAACATTATCAATCTTAATTACTCGATATAAATCCCCTACTCTTGAATAAAGAGGAATATATCTAAAAATTCCATGTCTATTACCATATTCAAAATCGTATTTTATAGTCTCCGTAACATCCATTACGCCATTTTTATGCGCAACGATACCTACATCAAAAGAATCGATTTTTTCGGCATATGCACTTGTCCTAAATGTAAGGAAAACAAACAATGAAAGTGAGAGTACAAATAATTTTTGCTTCATTATCCAAATTATACATTAGATTTATGTATAATCTAAGAATGAAATTAATTTGTTTAAATCTTTGGGGTGGGACACTTCTAGATGAAGTCCTAGATTTTATAAAACACACCAGCAAAGACACTGATGTGTTTTGTTTTCAAGAAGCTTACTCTTCAACAAAAGACATAAAAACCCCAAGCGATTATCAATCAAACCTTGTTGAAAAAATTCATGAGATGATACCAGAATTTTCATATCACTTTTCTCCTCAGTTTCATGGCAGAGATTTTCATTTTTCACTTGACTATCCCATTTCTCAGGGTGTTGCTACATTTTGGAAAAAATCACTCAAAGAAAAAGATAAAGGCGAGATTTTTATTTTTGGCGAAGAAAATAAATTTGAGGAACTTCCAGGAAAAAATCAAATCATTCCGTCTAGAAATATGCAGTTTGTGGAATTTGATAAATTCTTAGTTACAAATCTTCATGGCTATTGGGCACCTCTTCCTAAATATGATACCCCGCAAAGAATTAGACAATCAGAATTAATATTAGAATTCTTTAAAAAATATGAGAAGCCAAAAATCTTAGTTGGAGATTTTAATTTAGGAATAAATACCCGCTCAATTCTTATGCTTGAAGAAGCAGGATTCAGTAATCTTGTAAAAGAAATTAATGCACCAACTACTAGGAGCTCTTTATACGACATTAAATGGAGGAAAAATGATAAATTTGCAGACTACATATTTGCTAAAGGAATCTCTGTTAAAAAATTTGAAATTATGAAAGATGAAATTTCTGATCACCTACCACTTTCGGTAGAATTTGAGGCTTAAACTTTTCCTTCAAGATATTTAATTCGTTCTTCTTCTGTGAATTTTTCTATTGCATATCTAAGAGCAGTTCTGCCCATTGTTTTATAATATTTTTTTAAGAATTTTTCTTCAGTTTTTTTATCTCTATTACCAACTTCTCTTAACATCCAACCCACAGCTTTTTGAATTAAATCATTTTCGTCCGTTATTAAAACTTCCGCAACTCCTAGCGCATCTTCGTATTCATTATTTTTAATAAAATAAAATGTAGAAATCATGGCGATTCTTCTTTCCCAAAGATTTGTAGATTTTGCCAGTTTATAAATTAATGTCTTAGGCTTATCTGTTAAATATGCTCCAACTATTTTATCTGCAGATGAATCTACAAGATCCCAGTTATTAACAAATTTTATATTTTTAATATAGAATTCGTAAATTCTTCTTTGGAGCATTTCATCATGCTGAAACTGGTGGACTAAAATTAGAAGCGCAATAAGTCTTTCCTCATGAATTTCACTTCTTAGAAGTTTTAGTATATCTTCAAAACCAAGATCCCTATATTTAAGTGCTATTTTACGACTCTCTGGAACTGGAATTCCTAAAAAAATGTCCCCAAAACCATATTCGCCTTCTCCGGTCTTGAAAAAACCGGCTAAAAGCTTAGCCTTCTTTTTATTTTCCAATTTCTTAACATCTTTTTGGAGATTTAGTAACATTTTTGTGCCTCAAATTATACTCTCATTTGAGGCTAAAGTCAACGAACTTAATATTAAAAATGCAGCTTCTAAAAGAACCTAAAAAATTATAAGATAATATTGTGAAAAAGATTATTCTATTTATTGCAGTAGTAATTATCGCAGGCGTTTTTATTAACCAATACAAAAATGGTCTTATTCCGAATAATAAAAATCCTATCGTAGTTAACAACACTATTAACACTGATTCTACTAATGGAACTCCAGAGAAAGTAGCAATTGTCGCACAAAATCTAGAAACACCGTGGTCTTTGGTATTCCTCCCTACCAATGAAATCTTATTTACAGAAAGGAATGGATCATTGAAATTAATTTCAAATAAAAATATCACTACAATTGAAAAAATCTCAGATGTTTTGGAATATGGTGAAGGAGGACTTATGGGTTTAGCGCTTCATCCTAATTTTTCCAAAAATAAATATTTGTATGTCATGTATACATATCAGGGAGATGGAAATAACACAAAAAATAAAGTTGTAAGATATAAATTCAGCAACAATTCCCTATCTGAAAGAACTGTAATAATCGATAACATTCCAGGCGCCATTTACCATAATGGAGGAAGAATTAAGTTTGGCCCTGATAATTTTCTATATGTGACCACCGGAGATTCTCTAGAGCCATCATTAGCGCAAAACACAAATTCACTTGCTGGAAAAATTTTAAGAACAACAGATGACGGAAAGGCAGCCCCAGGGAATCCATTTAACAACCTTATATATTCATACGGACACCGAAATCCACAGGGAATCACTTGGGATTCTACTGACAGACTTTGGGAAACTGAACATGGAAGATCAAGCCCATCAGGGTATGATGAAGTAAATATTATTCTTTCTGGTAGAAATTACGGATGGCCTGGAATTCAAGGCTCAGAATCTAAATCTGGGATGCAATCTCCTCTTGCTCAAAGTGGGAATGAGACGTGGGCACCAGGAGGAGCTGTGTTTTATAAAGATTCACTGTTTTACACAGGACTTCGAGGCGAAGCCTTATATGAATTAAAAGTTAATAACGGAAATGCTTTAATTACCAAACATTTCTTAAATGAATTTGGAAGAATTAGAGATGTCATTTTAGGACCTGATAATCTTTTATACATCTCAACAAGTAACCGAGATGGTAGAGGAAATCCAAGCAGCGGAGACGACCGAATTATAAAAGTGGACCCAAATCAAATTTAAAATTCGGAGTCTTTTTCTAATGTTGCTAATTCTTTATCAAGCTCTCCATCTGCTTCGGCAAGACTCACGATAAGATTGTCCAGATCGGTTGTGTCTTTTACTTCCGAAATCTCACTAGATACAGGCGTAGTTGTAACTTGAGGCACATCCGAGGAAACTACGGAAACCTCATTAGCGTCCTTATTAACACCAAACATCATATAGAAACCCGCAACCCCTACTACTGCAACTACTATTAGGCCAATCAAAACACCATAAAGTAAGAATTTTTTATCAGTTTTTCTGACTGGATTTCCGACTTGTTCAGGGGCTGGACTTGAGGGCGGAACTGAAACAGGATTTGGATTAATCGGATTTACTTGCTGAGTTTGGTTATTTACTGGATCCATTATTCACTTACCTCCTCTACTGACGATGGGCTAACTTTTACGGGAGTTACAGTTTTTGCTAAATCACGAACCGCTTTTACGAATACATGGATTGATTCTTTATAAGCTTTATTCGCTTCGATCAATTCCTTCATATCATCTTTAAATGCGTCTACTTGAGCTTTTGGATCTGCGGAATTGCAGTCAAACTCTTCACGACTTGCTTTTGCAGTTTCAAAAGCAGTTTTAACATTTTCCTTATTAGCAACCACCTCTGATTTCAAGTCGGCATAATTTGAAAGAATGTATCCATTTTGAACCAACTTATTATTATAAAATTCATCTACTCTTTGATAAATTTTTTCGTGCCCCTTATGTATTACCTCTGCTCTTTTTTTCATCATCTCAACACGATTTTCAATATTTTTTTCTTTTGCTTCGCATACTTTAAGTCTCGCTTCAGACAATCTTTCTTCCTTTTTTTGTTTCATTTCCGTTATTCTCGCTTCTCTTTTCTCCTTAAGATCCTTATTCTTCTCTTTAGCGTTTTGAATTCTCTCTTTAACATTTTCTGCCTTAAAGTTTTTTATCGTAGGAGTAGCATTAACAGACTGAGTCGCCTCGGACGCAACATCAGCATCTTCCTCTTCATTAGCAAATGAGTTTGTAGTGTAAAATACTCCTGCTAAAAGTATTACTGAAGAAACCAATAGAATATTTCTCAAGAATTTACCCATCTAAATTAGACTACTTATTTTAGAAATCAATGTCAAGTTAACGAGTGACTTCAAGCAGAACGAAAATTAAGTAAATTGCAATCATAAAAATCCCATTTTTTCCGGATATAAAATTTTTCACTCTGGAAAAATAGTAAAAAATAAAAAGGGCGGTTGATACAAATAAAAATGTTATGTAAAAATTATTAACTGTTAAAACTTCTCCCTTATTAAGAATTGTAAAAATTCCAAATAGAAGTGTATTTGCGGCTGCCGAACCCAAATAATCTCCCATAGCTATATCTTTTTTACCTTCGATCACTGATCTTATCGCAATTGATAGCTCAGGGATATTTGTGCCCAGAGAAACTGCTATTAAACCCACATAAAAAGCCGAAATATTCAATATATCTGCAAAATAAATTGTCTTTTCAACAATAATATTACTTGATATAAAAACGATTCCGATCCCCATTAGAATTTTTAATATATCTTTATAGGAATAGGATTTAATACTGAAAAACTTGGAGTTTTCGTTATCAAATATTCCATTTCTTCTTTCTATGCTAAAAATTAAAATGATATAAAGAATTACAAGAATTATTCCCTCAAAACTTGATACTTTTTTATCCAGAACTACAATTGATGGTGCCAAAATTACACCCATTGTAATAAACAAAGTATTATTCTTTAACTCATTCTTTAGATTAATCCCCCTACCAAAAATGGCAAGAGTAGGAATAACAATCAGAAAAAGCACTGGTATTCCTCCAATAAGATTACCTACAAATATTTCCGGATCATTTTCAGCAACAGCCTGAATTCCCACTGAAAACTCTGGAACCGAAGTTAGAAGACCTAAGAAAATAAACGAAAAGGCAAATGAAGACAATCTAAGCTTATTGGAAAATTTGCTAGTAGATGAAACAATAAACCCAGAACCAAACCAAATGAAAATAAATGCTATTACATATAGAGCCAGACTCAGCAGCATAATTAAAGATTAACATAAATTCAGATTTGAACAAATACTTTACAGTTTTTCATGTCAGAATTTTGTCAAGGAAAAGAATTTCTGCTATATTAGATTATTGATATGACTAACCTAGATCCAGATATTGATTTAGAAAAAGTAACAGATGAAAAACATGGACGACTTGATTCTACTGGAGCTCCTTTTACCGAACAACAAGCCCCATCATTAGCAACAAGAATTCTGAGAAGAGTTACGGGAAATAGACCAAACAGAACAATGGGAGAAATTATTGGAGTTGATGACGTAAATAGGTTAGGTGAACATGAAACAGAAGCTGTAGTCGATGAAATAAGAGGTTTAGCTCCTCATCAAGTAGGATCTCTTAGCGATCAGGCTCCAAAACCAGCACAACCAGAAGCTCCCCGTCAGCCTGGAGAAGGAAAAGTTTAAGCTTTTCTAATCCTTATTCTACCCTTAGAATCTTCAATAACAAATCCTTTGCTTTCAACCTCATTACGAATCTTGTCTGCATTCTCATAATCTCCTGATTTTCTTGCTTCCTCCCTTTTATCTACCAACACTTTAATATCTGATGGAATTTCAATTTCTTCTTCTTTTTGGGATAAATTCAAACCTAAAACAGAATCAATTTTATCAAGTGATACTTTTGACAAGCTCCCAATATTTTCCCAGACAACTCCTAAAGCACGTGGCATATTTAAATCATCATTAATTGCTTCAGAAAATCCTGATGGGAGTTTTTCGTTACCTGATTTTGCTTCGGAATAATTCCTTCGCAATTTATTTAAAGCTGTTTGTGCGGCCTCCAAAGCTTCCCATGTAAAATTCATTTCCTGTCTGTAGTGAGTTTGTAAATATAAATATCTTAAAGCTAGAGGGTCAATTCCTTTATCAATAATGTCTTTTAATTTATAAAAGTTTCCTAAAGATTTACTCATCTTTTTTCCATCCACTAATATAAATGCACCGTGTATCCAATAATTTACAAATTGTTTTCCGGTTTTAGCTTCTGATTGGGCAATTTCATTTTCGTGATGAGGAAAAAGCAAATCAATTCCACCCATGTGGACATCTAGAGTTTCGCCTAAATTTTCCTGACTCATGACAGAGCACTCTATATGCCAGCCAGGTCTTCCCCATCCCCACTGTGAAGCGTAACCTACGGCGTCTTTTGGTTCTGCTTTCCACAGTGCGAAATCCTGAACATCATCTTTAGAATAATCATCAGATAAAACTCTTGTGCCCGATTTTAGATTTGCGGCTTCAATTCTTGATAATTTTCCGTAGTCTGAAAATTTAGAAATATCAAAATAAACAGATCCATCTTTCTCGACATAAGCAAATCCTTTTTTTATAAGATCTGCGATGTAGTCTTCCATTTTTTGAACATAAGCTGTAGCTTTCGTTACCATGTCTTTAGGTAATATGTTCAAACTTTTTATATCACTAAAGAAAAACTCTTCAAATTCATGTGAAAGCTCTGAAATTCCTATTCCCCGCTCCTGTGCTCTTCGAATAATCTTATCATCAATATCAGTTATGTTTTGAACCGTCTTAAGATTCAAACCGTTAAATCTCAAGGCTCTTTCAAAAAGATCCGCCATAAGAAAAGTTCTAAGATTTCCGATGTGCATGAAGTCATAAGTAGTAGGCCCGCAGGTGTATATTGTTACTGTGTCTATCTGGGGCTTAAAATCCTCAACACTACGAGTTAGTGAATTATAAATTCTCATTTTTCTTATTTTACCTTAAATTGAGGCAAACTGCTCTGAGGAAAATTGCAAACTATCCCGAAACTCCAACTACATTTTCACCTGTTCCCTGCTTTGTAGTTGCGGGGAGAGGTGGTGGTTTCTTCTTAGATTCTTCAAGATCTGCGAGCTTTTTCTCCTGATCTTCCCTCTCCAATTTTTCGACTACTGACTCCTCTTGTTGCTGTTGTGGTTTTGTTAAATCCCTATAATATGCACCATGAAGCTCTCCTCTTAAAGCTTCAATTTTTGCCTGCTCCTCTGGGGTTTTCGTATCACTTAATGCATTTGGCAAACCCATTGCAGTTACCACGGTTTCTCTAGTAGTTGGAGTTTCTGTCTTTGGCTTTTCTCCTGGAATTCCTAATGCGGCTTTAATAGTTTCCTTTGGAGTTGGCACTTTCTCTTGAGGCTTTTTAGCGCGCTCCAAACCTAATGCGGCTTTTACTGTTTGCTGATTTTGGGCTGGTTTTTTTGCAGAGGCATTATTCGCTTGAGTGGGTTGAGTGGGGTTTTGTGCATGCGGATCTTGGGTAGGACTTTTTACACCATATAAATCCTGAAGAAATTTTTTTGCATCATCATCTGACATCTGCTGTCCTGATGCATTAGCATTATTTGCTTCGCCAGTTCCGTGATCACTTGGAGTATTATTTGAAACTTGGCCTGTTGCGGTATTTGCAAAGTTCGTGGCTCCAGCTTGCGCAGCCTTAGCTGCATTTTTTACTGTGGTCTGCCCTTTTTCAATTACGTCCTCAAAACTTCCGAGCTGATTCATAATTCACTTCTTCCCTCTAAAGCTCTTTGGAGGGTTACTTCATCAGCATACTCTAAATCCGCGCCTATTGGCAAACCACGCCCAATTCTAGATAACTTAATGTCTGGATTATGAGATTTTATTTGCTTAGTTATGTACATTGCAGTAGCTTCTCCCTCCATAGTCGGATTGGTCGCTAAAATAATTTCTGAAATTTGTGATTTTTTAATTCTTTCAAGTAATTTATCAATGTAAATTTCATCCGGACCTATGTTATTTAAAGGATCAATTCTTCCATGTAAAACATGATATACACCCTTGTATTTTCCTCCGCGCTCCAATGCCAAAACGTCAAGCGGCTCTTCAACCACACAAATCAGTCCTTGATCACGATTAGTGTCTTCACAAATTTCGCATGGATCACTTTCTCCTACAGTAAAACAATTAGAGCAAATGGTTGTCCCCGTTTTTAAGGAAGTTAAACTCGAGGCAAATTTATCGAGCTCGTACTGAGGAACATGAAGAAGATAAAAGGTCAAACGCTGGGCCGTTTTCGGACCAACGCCCGGAAGCTTCTCGAACGACTCGATTAGATTTTGGATAGACTTGGGTACTTTCATTTCTTGAGTGCTTCGGCAATTAAAGGAGAAACAGAAACCACATGGAGTTTTTCAAATCTTCTCTTTGGTCTAACCTCAATCGTATCAGCAATTGTTACCCTTTTTATAATTGATTTCTGAAGATTTGTGGGTGCATCTCCAGCAAAAATTCCGTGTGTGGCAAATACGTACACTTCCTCTGCGCCATTTTTCTTAAGTAAATCCGCTGCCGCAATAAGTGTGCCTCCTGTAGAAATTACGTCATCCACAACAACAGCAATTTTTTTAACCTCTCCATTAATCTTGTTTGATTCGATTTCTCCTGTGTTAAGGTCTCTATTCTTCTCTATTGAAATACAAGGCACTTGATCTCCTAAAAGTCCTGCTAAAATTTTAATTCTTCTGATTCCTCCCATATCTGGACTTACTAAAACCACATTTTTTAAATCCATTTTCTCGATTTCTTTTGCAAAAACAGGAAGAGCTGAAAGATGATCCATCTTTATTCTTTTATTAATAAAAAACTCTGAAATGCGTGGCGCATGAAGATCAAATGAAATTACCCTATCAACTTTCATCGCCTTAATAAGGTTTACAATAACTTCCAGAGAAACTGCTTCTCCACTTCTAAAAATGTGGTCTTGTCTTTGATAGCCTAAATATGGAATCACAAGCGTAACTTCAGATCCTCCGCTTCTTTTTAAAGCATCCAGGATAAAGAAAAGCTGCATATAATAGTGGTTGGGGTGTACTCCGGTTGACTGCACAACAATAGCGTGCTTATCTAAAACCTTCTCTAATACTCTAATCCTCACTTCCTTATCCGGAAATTTAAATATTTCCAGAGAAGATAATTTGGTATCTAATTTTCCGGCAATTTTTTTAGCTAATGCAGGATTTGAAGTTCCTGAAAAAATTAACATTACTTTCCTAGTAATCCTCCTAATCCTCCTTGCATTCCTGCAAGTTTTTTTGCTGCGATTTCTTGAGATTTCTTTACAGCTTCATTTATTGCTTCTTTAATGTCATTATCGCTTCTTCCGTTAGTCTTAATCTCTTTAATTTTTTGGTCCCCAGTGATTGTAATGTCAACTCCGTTTTTGTTAACCTCTACCTCCTCTGCTGATAGCAAACGTTGAATTTGCATAGCCTGATCTCTCATTTTTTTAAGTTCACCTATTTGTCCAAATGGATTGTTCATAAAATCACCTCCTTTGCCCTAAGTTGTTTTTAAAACAACGAATGGGCTACTTTAATTCAATTATAAATTTAATCTTTTTCCCTGTTAATTTTTCAATCTTTTCTTCTACCAATTTTATTATTTTTTCGTCACTTAGCCTTTCTTTATGAAAATTAAATTCCGTAGAAAGAACTAGTTCTTTGTCATTTGATTTCTCTATTTTACAACCTCGTAAAACTCCGGCGATTGAGAAATTTTCTTTTTTAATTTCTTCAATAAGAGACTCTAATATATTACCATTTTCAGTAGCTTTTGGAAGAGGCTTTTTTGCTGATAGCGCAACAAACTTCTCCTCTTTATCCACCTGTTTTGACTCAATTACATTGCCTGAAATCGCTGCCCATTCTATAATTGTTAACTCTAATGGAAGTTGTGGTAAAACTGCATACTTAATGCTCGTATGAGTTTTAACTAACATTTCGATAAGCTTTTTTGTGCTTTCCAAACCTAAATCGGTTTTTTCTCCGTTAACCCCAGAAAGCAAATTTTTATGCAATCTGTCTATAAGACTTTCTACTATTAACTTAAAGTCAGCGGCTTCATTTGAAAGCTCAGAAACAATTTGAATTCCTTTTTTTGAATCTTTATTTTTAAAGCTTTCAATCAAATCTGTTACTGATTTATCAATCGACTGAGTTTTGTATTTCTCTTCAATTAAGTTGAGTGTTATATTTTTACTAGACGCACTCAACTCTTCCAAAATCTTTGCGCCATCCCTAAATGATCCATCAGAAAGTCTAGCTAATTGCTCCAGCGCTTCTTTATCTATTCTTAAATCTTCGCCTTTTGAAATACGCCCAAAAGAACTTATAAAGTCTGCAAGTGTTGCTTTAGTAAACTTAATGTTTGTGCATCTTGATAGAATTGTTTCAGGGACTTTTTGAACTTCAGTAGTACAAAGCATGAAAAATGCGTGATCAGGCGGCTCCTCTAAAGTCTTAAGAAGTGCGTTAAAAGCCTCAGTCGTAAGCATGTGAACCTCATCAATTATATAAATTTTCTTAAGAGAATTAACTGGTGCCAAACGAATTTTCTCGCGAAGATCTCTTATTTCATCAATTCCCCTGTTAGATGCGCCATCAATTTCCAAAACATCTAAATTAGATCCATTATTTATAGAGTTACATGAGTCGCATTTATTACATGGCTCGATTTCGTCATTTTTTCTATTGGTACAATTAATAGCTTTTGCTAAAATTCTAGCCGTAGAAGTTTTTCCAAGCCCTTTTGGTCCAGTAAAAAGAAAGGCGTGCGGAATTTTATCTGGAAGCTTTCCTTTTAATATACTTGTTAATTTTTCGACAAGTTCACTACTATCTAAATCAGATATTTTCTTGGGGCGATATTTTAAATAAAAAACCATCAAACTTACTCGTGGTGTAATCCCAAAAGATGACTCATTCCATGAACTACTAGCTCATCAATTTTGTCATCCACTAAAACTTCGTCACGAGCTGCCTCTGTAATTACAACGGGATAAGAAATTACGATATCTCCAAGTCTGATTATGTCAGATGGAGTCGCATGTTTTTCTCCTTCAGTTAAAGAAAAAGATAAAATATTTCGTGTTTTGTCTTCTCCCTTATATTTTTTTGAAAGCTCACGCATTTTGCGATCCCCTACAATTGCAATTGAAACTTCCACAGGAGAATTAACGCCTTGTTCACTAAGTAAGTTTGCTAGCGCAGTTCGAATCCTCTTTCTATTAACCTTGTATCTACTTTCAACAAAAATTAGAACGTTGAGGTTACTCATTTTTACCAGACCTTCTTTACCCTTCTGGCATCTTCAAGTTTTTGTTTACGTGCAAGAGAAGGTTTTAAATAAAATTCTCTTCTTTTAGCTTCCTGAACGATACCCTCAGACATGACTTTTCTTGAAAATTTTCTAATTAATGAATCATCAGAATCTCCTGGTGACTTTTTTACTACTACCATAAATTAAATAAACACCCCCTTTTAATTCATAGCTACGATGATACGTGGCTACGGTTTAACGAATGTGTGTTAAATTGTACCCCAAATGAAGCCAATTAACAAGTTAATTCGCGCGGATTTTCTCTGCTGTTTTAGCTAAATCTTGATCAAGATCTTTGGAAACTAGTGATTGGATCACTTTTCCGCCATCCGATTTAAACCTTGGAATCAAATGTATATGAAGATGTGGTACACCTTTTTCTTCTTTGTGGTTTATTCCGATTGTAATTGAATCAACATTTAGATTCTTTTCCAATTTTTTAGCAACAGCTTGAACACCTTCCATAAATTCCCCTAATTCTTCTTTGGAATAATCTAAGATACTTAATCCATGCTTTCGTGGAACCACCATAGTATGCCCATCCGTTGAACCAAAAATATCTAAAAAAGCGACATATTCTTTTTCTTCTAAGATAAAATACCCTGGAACCTCTTTGGCAATTACTTTACAAAAAATACAGTCTTTCATACTTTTAATACATTTATTATTTGGTCAAGTTTTAATTTAGTTGGAATCATTTTGGGATTTTTTGGTGTTCCATTTAAAAGCATTCTCTTTCCTACATGAAGAAACCATGTGGCATCAGGATCCATTTTTCGCAGTTGTTCATAAACTGGAGTAAGATCTACATTTACAGCAGGGGTTGCCTTAATTCTTACATAACCTTTTCTGGGATCTTTTCTTACGGCTATTGCGTACCCCATTTTCTGACTAATTTTTATTACATCATCATTTATGGTCTCAAATGCTATCGCTCTTCCCCATTTAGATTCAAATTTTTTACCATTCACTTCAATTTCTTTTTCAGCCCAAATTTTATTTTCAAAATTGTGCATTATGGCATCCAGCGCTAAGAAACTAAAATCCAAACATGCCTGATCCTGCCCTGGCTTCTGAAGTTTTAATCCGTCTAGCATATCTGAAAGCATAAATTCATAATGATCTGCATTTGGTTCGGGATAAAAAACTTGCTTAAAATGATCGTCTTCTACCACTACGTTCATCATTCGGGCAATCGCCTGTTCACGAGTCTGAACCTTATCCGAAGTAGCTTCATTCTCAAACATTTGCCCATTTTCGCGAACGAAATCCCAAGTAAGAGTTGCACCGCAAACTTTATCTGAAAAAATTTGATGATGATCAAGTGGGCCCATCCCCGTATCCACGTGTATGACTTCAGCGTCGTTAATTTTTTCAATCGGATCTGAAATTTTATCTGCGCGAGATTTATCCAAACGGGAACCGGCGGGTACAAACTTTATTTCTGCGTCTTTCCAGCCTTGTAAAAATCTTTTTATAAGCCAAACTGAAGTTACAGCATCAAGATCTGGTGCTGAGTGAGTTACGATTATTTTCATATCGCAAGTATACCCCATTTTTGATTTACTAACAATTTTATGTTATCTTTATTTTCCATCATGAAAGTTCTAATAATCACAGGCGGTGATTCCTCGGAACGAGAAGTTTCTTTAAATTCTGCAAAAAATGTTTCAGCTGCATTAGAAGAAAATGGCCACGTCGTTAAGCTTTATGATCTTAGAGATGGATACGAACCTATCACTAAGTCTAGCAATAAGTACGATATCCTTTTTCCAGTTCTCCACGGCGAAGAAGGAGAAGGCGGAAAACTCCATAAGTTTTTAAGCAATATAAACAAACCAATAGTTGGAACTAGAAATTATAGAGGTTTACAAAATGCTTGGTTTAAAATTCCCTTCAAGATCTATTGCAATAAAAATAATATTCCAACTTCGCCTTGGAAAATTATTAAAACTAAAAATGACATAGAAAAATTTGGGCTTCCTTGTGTTTTAAAATCATCAAATGGTGGCTCGTCTCGTGAAGTTGCAATAATTAAAAGTAAGGATGATCTAGCTAGCACCGAAGTAAAACGAATACTAGATATGGATACGGACATTTTCGTTGAAAAATGTTTTCAAGGAATTGAAGTGACCGTTGGTATATTAAACGATAAACCTCTGCCGATTATTGAAATTATCCCACCGGATGGAGAGTTCTTTGATTATGAAAATAAATATACTGGAAAAACTCAGGAAATTCCCTTTGCTCCATCATTAAATGATGAAATGCAAAAAAAGATACAAGACATAACACTTAAAATTCACAATCATTTTGATTTAGGAACTTATTCACGAACTGATTTTATGGTATTTGAAAATGTTCCTTATGTTTTGGACGTAAATACAATCCCAGGACTAACTTCAGAAAGCCTTTTACCCAAAGAGGCAAAAGCTGCAGGTATAAATTTCAATGAATTTTTAGAAATTCTTATTACAAAAGCACAGTAAGTTATACTTTATCCTGATTAGATCGGGGTTGACAAAAACCACCGATGCGTTAAACTAAATAGTATGGATCCAAAGCTGTCCGCTACTGACCCAAAACTTCAAGAAGCATACGATAGAGTTATGAATGGACCCGCTACACCTCCTGGTGGAGCTGTTCCACCTCCTCCGCCTGTAGCTCCTCCACCCTTTAATCCTGCAATCGGCGCACAACCTATAGCTCCAGCTCCTGTTCAACCTGCTGCTCCAGTTATGCCACAAGCTGCACCCGCAGCTCCAGCAGCTCCTTCTCCAATCGGCGGCGGAACTATAGCCTTTAACGCAAATAATCCTGGTAAAAATCAAGGCGCTACCGTAAAGCATGGAGGATCAAAAATGATGTCTTTGGTTTTAGGTCTTGGAGTAATAGTCTTATTGGTAGCCTACACTTTTGTATGGATTTACGTATTTAAACTACAAATTCCTTTTCTTCCCCAATTTTAGAAATAATTTCTTCTAAAGTTAAAAGTTCTATGTCCTGACTATTTCTTTCCTTAAATTCGATCCTATCTCCTGTTTTTTGAGAAATAACCAAGCGATATGGAAGACCGAGTAAATCCGCGTTTGCGAATTTTTCTCCAGCTGAGACATCTCTATCGTCATATAAAACCTCTATTCCTTTTTCTTCTAGCTTTTTTTCTATTTCCTCAGCCTCTTCATTTCTTCCAAGACTTACTAAATAAACATGGTATGGTGCAACACTTTTTGGCCAGATAATCCCTCTGTCATCATGAAATATTTCTACAAGAGTTCCCATGACTCTAGTTGGCCCAATTCCATATGACGCAAACCAAATATTTTGCTGCGCTCCCTCTTCATCTGTAAATAAAACTTTCATGTTTTGAGAATATTTAGTTCCAAGTGGGAAAATATTTCCTACCTCTATGGACTTGGCTGATTTTACTGTGCAATCATCACACTCTGGGCATTTATCTCCATCGTTGCCTTTAAACAATTCTTTATTCTGCGCAAATTTACAGTGACAGTCTTTTCCAGAACAATCGCAAAAATAGATAGTGTCTTCCCCAACGTCGCTTATTACTTGGAATTCGTGACTATTTTTTTCAGTAAATACTCCCCCAGAGGCTTCAACTGTTATGGAATCTAGACCAAGACGTTTGAAAATTTTTGGATATGCTTCTTTTACAGCGTTATAATAAACATACATATCTTCTTCGCTTACGTGAGCCGAATAAAGATCTTTCATTAAAAACTCTCTTCCTCTTAAAATTCCAGATTTTGCACGAGGTTCATTTCTAAATTTGGTAGAAAATTGATAGACCTTTACTGGAAGATCTTTGTACGATTGCACCATTTTCCCAAGTAAATCCATTACTATTTCTTCGTGTGTAAATGAAAGACCAAATTCTCTCTCATGGATATCTTTAAACTGATACATAATAGTTTGCACGCCAGGGTCAGACCATCTCCCTGTTTTATCCCAAACATCTCTAGGATGAAGAAGAGGCATTGATAATTCCTGCGCGCCGGTTTTATCTAATTCTTCGCGGATAATATTTTTAATTTTCTCAACAACCCTAAAACCAAGTGGCAATAATGTGTATGAACCTGCCATAAGCTGATCGATATAGCCAGCTTTTACCAAATATTTGGCATTAACGGAAAGATCATCTTTAAATTCTGACTTTCTCGCTTTTGGGAAAAATGTAGAGTACTTCACAGATTCGAGTATAGCACAATTATTTCTTTATCTGATGTCCTCCAAATGCATGCCGAAGAGCATTAATAACTTTAGCAGTCATCGAATCTTGAATATTGATATCTGTTTCAGATTTTTTTCTAAACTCAACAGCTTCATGAATTATTTCAGGCTTTACACCTTCCTCTTCGGCTGCCAGGAGTGTCCAATCTCCCTCTCCACTCCTGGAAATTGGCCCATTAAATTCTGCCAATACTACGTCTTCTTTAAATATTTCCGCTGTTCGATCAATTAGAAATCCAGACACTATACTTCCTCTCTGCCAGACCTTAGCCACTTTAGAAAGATTAAGATCGTACTTAGATTTCTCCAAAATCTCAAATCCTTCTCCAATCGCCTGCATTTGCGCATATTCAACTCCATTGTGAACCATTTTTACAAAATGACCCGCACCTCCAGTTCCGAAATACCCATATCCACCATCTGGATTTGAAAGAGTATCTAGGATAGGCTTAATTAAGTCATAAGCTTCCCTATTCCCACCAGCCATTAAAGGATAACCCTTTTCAAATGCAATTAATCCTCCACTTACTCCAATCCCTAGAAATTTAATTCCAGCTTTCTCAAATTCCTCAAATCTCCTATCCGTATCTTTATAATTAGAATTTCCACCGTCAATCACAATATCTCCCGATTCTATAAATTTCTTAATTTCTGTTAAAACTTCTTCAACGGCAATATGCGGCACCATGATCCAAATAATCCTGGGAGACGGAAGACTTTTAATTAAATCCTCAATCGATTCAAAACCTTCAACTTTTACCAGTTTTTTCAGCTCTGCTACATCCCCAGAAGAGCGGTTCCAAACAGAAACTTCGTGTTCTGCATCTGCTAATTTCTGCGCCATACGCGATCCCATTTTCCCCAGCCCAATAATTCCAATTTTCATCAAATAAAGTCTATCAATTTTATTGTGAATTTAAAAGACAGGTGTTAAAATAATTTTATGAAAATTACATTCTTAGGGACTAATGGCTGGTACTCTTCACCCACTGGCGACACTCCATCAATTTTAATTGACACCAAAGACCATTATTTAGTTCTTGATGCTGGTAATGGAATTTATAAACTTGATCAATTTATTAAAGAAGATAAGCCTATCTCTATGTTCATAACTCATTTTCATTTAGACCACACATCAGGCCTCCATATTTTAAATAAATTTGACTTCAAACAAGGAATTGATGTCTATGCTGGAACT
This sequence comes from uncultured Gammaproteobacteria bacterium, assembly GCA_964565795.1. Lineage (GTDB taxonomy): Bacteria > Patescibacteriota > Microgenomatia > Levybacterales > UBA12049 > 2-01-FULL-39-10-A. The sequence goes on along the minus strand of CAZMGC010000001.1, from coordinate 35,887 downwards.
GGGAGAACAAAAGATTTTGAGACTTTAGTAAATCCTCCTTTTACTGTAGGATACAAACCAAGACCTGATAATATTTATAATTTAAAAACCGAAATTAGACTCCATGAACTTTCTGAAGAAGGTGAAAGTATTCCATTCAAAGCACAAGCCATTGAACAACACCACGCATATAGAGACCACGGATATAGATTTGAATTAGAAGGAAAAATTATCTCATACACTGGTGACTGTGGATTTACAGATCAAGCAAGAAAGTTAGCAAATAATTCAGATATTTTTATTTGCGAATGTGCTGCAAAAGATAATACAGAAACTGAGTGGGGACATTTCGATGCCATTCAGGCTGCCACATTAGCAAAAGAAGAAAATGTTAAAAAACTCATACTGACTCATTTTGGCGCACATATCTATACAACTTTAGAAAGTCGAAATGAAGCAGTAGAAAAAGCAAAGACAATATTTTCTGAAACTTATGGTGCAAATGATCTTTCTGAATTTGAGGCCTAAACTACTTCGGCGCCTGCTTCAATTTCCTTATTTGGTTCAAGTAAAACTACATTTTCACTTCCAGTTCCAGTTGCGACCAGCATTCCCTGTGATTCTTCTCCCTTAAATTTTCTATATTCTAGATTTACGACGAAGGGTAATGTCTTCCCGACCAATTCTTCTGGGGAATAGCTCTCGGCAATTCCACTAATAATTTGCCTTGTCATTCTTTCTTCAGAACCCTGCTCTGCAGGGCCGAAGTCAACCTGCAAACGTAAAAGTTTATCAGCGCCCTCTACTTTCTCACAAGCCGTAATCTTTCCCATTCTTATTTCTATTTTTTTGAAGTCCTCAAAACTAATCATAATAATCTGAAATCCGCCAATATTCGCTCCGTGAGCCGTGTTCGAAAAGAACTGAAAAGGCGAACGGCAAGATACGGCGGGTTAAATTCGTCAAAATTTATTTTATCCATTTTTTTCCGTCCCGCTCAATTAAAGCATTTCCTTCTTCTGGACCCCAGGACCCAGAAATATACTTGGAAATATTTTCCTCATTCTCCCATGTTTTTAAAATATTGTCTAGTAACTTCCATGAATTTTGAATTTCGTCCGATCGAGAGAACAAAATTTGATCCCCACTGAAAATATCGAGTAAAATTTTTTCATATGCATCAAGTCCCAATGTTCCAAAGTCATCTTTATAATTAAATTTCATATTTACACTTCCCAATTTTAATTTCGCACCTGGCTGTTTGGCTATCAAACGAAGAGTAATTCCCTCGTCAGGTTGAATTCTAAAAGTCAAAACATTTCCAATTTCTGGACAACCATATTCTTTAAATAAAATGTGACATGTTTGATAAAAAACCACTGAAATAGTTATGACTTCTTTTTCCATTCGTTTTCCTGCTCTAATATAAAATGGTACACCAGAAAAACGCGGAGTGTTAACAAATAATTTCATGGCAACATAAGTTTCTGTATCAGATCCCTTCTCTACCTCTTCTTCATTTTGATAGTCATCATATTGACCTCTCACTACGTTTTTGTCTGCAAGCTTTACTGAAGCAGCAACTTTGGCTCTTTCATTTCTCACATTTTCTTTTGTAAAACTACTGGGCTGCTCCATCGCTACTGCAGAAATAAGTTGCATCATGTGATTTTGAACCACATCTCTAAGCATTCCTACTCCATCAAAAAAATTTCCTCGATTTTCAATTCCTTCTTTTTCTGCCCAGGTAATTTGAACATGCTCTATAAACTTAGAACTCCACATAGGCTCGAAGATACTGTTGGCAAACCTGAACGCAAGTAAATTTTGGACTGTTTCTTTTCCTAAATAATGATCTACTCTAAAAATTTGTTTTTCGTCAAAAATACTTGAGAGTTTATCTTCAAGCATTTTCGCTGTTTCGGCATCTTTGCCAAAAGGTTTTTCTATAACCACCCGGGTCCACTTGTTACTACCCTGTCCACATCCTTCAGAAAGCTTAGTGCTAACCAATTTGTCCAAAATATCAGAGTAGTGCTCTGGTGGTGTTGCTAGATAAAAAAACCGAGTAATGCACGCGCCTATTTTTTTATCTAATTCATTAAGGCGTTCAATTAAATTTTCATATCCTTCTTTTTTTTCAAAAGTTCCTTTTTGGTAATAAAGATGTTTAGAAAATTCATCCCACCCTTCTTGTTTTCCTAGAGAGGCAAAAGAATTTCTAAAATCGACATCTGAATAAGCGCGCCTAGAATAACCAATTATAAAAAATTCCTCTGGAAGCATTTTTTTATTAAAAAGTGAAAGAAGTCCGGGAATTAATTTGTGATGCGAAAGATCTCCTGTGGCACCAAATATAATCATCGCAAAGGGGCTTTGCATTTGTGAAAATACTTCTGGCGAATCCATATCTAAAGATTATAGTAGTTGACACAAAAAGTTTCAAAGAGTATATTTGGCACTTATGCCAGGCCCAACTATTGCAGAAAAAAGAGGATTAGCGCCTCAAGAACCAAGACTCGACGGTGCTTCGAGGAGATCTGCTGTGGCAGAAATTAATGATTTAGTTGCTAATCGCTCTGGAATAGAACCGGATAAAAGAGATCAAATGTATGTTGGAAGAGATGGATTTGTGTTTGACGGAACAAAAGGGCCAGATCTCACTAGAGTCACCTTCCCGGGAACTTCGCAAGATGGTAGAAGATTCATTATTAGAACTTTTTATAGCGGTAAAGACATGATCGATCCATCTTTTGAGGTGGTTTATCCAGCTGGTTTTCAAAATCCTGGAACATCTACTCAAACTGCTTTAGACGAAGCGAGAAGAATTCTAACTCCTCCACAACCTGAAAATACCTAATTGACAGGCTAAATCTCAAATAGTATATTACAAACTTATGGCAGCACCAGACAGAAATCCAGGAATTGGCGGATCAGAATCATCTTCAGAAACCTTAACCCCTGCTACAGTTAATGATTTAAAAGATAGATATCTTCAGGCTCGCGGATTAATAGGCGCTCGGCAAGTTCATATTGGAAACCTTGACGGTAGCTTTGTGGACTTCACTACTACTCCTGAAGGAGATGCATGGAGTTTAGTGGTTAGGACTCCTGGATCACAATTTAGTAGATTTGAATTGGGAATCCTCCCAGAGCCAGGTCCATATGCCAAAACCACTCAACCAACAATCGAAGAACCAGTAACGGGCCCCACAGCAGCGTTCGGATTTAAAAATTTTCTTGACGTAGAATATCCACAAGAAATTGAGGAAACTTCTGACCGATATGCTTCAAACACAAATCCCAACATGAGCCCAGATGATGCAGATGGAATAATCTCTGCAAGGTCAGGATTAAGAACTTTAATTGATAGAATCGCAAATACTGAACCAACAGTTGAGCCTCCTCAAGCTACAGTAAATGAATAAGTAGCCTTGACATTATAGGCTTAAACTAGTATATTACCCACATTATGCTACCAGATATTACCCCAGGCGGTGGAGCTACACCAAAAGACGCCATTCCAGCACGCGTAACAGATCGCGAAGCAAACATAGCAACACTTAATAGGTCTATGGGATTTGTAGTAGCGGAATCCACTTACCTTACAGGAAACCCAGATTCAGCTTTGAGAATATCTACAGAACCGGGTACCTATTGGACTTTACAAGTGCAAAAAGAGCTACTGGGGCTTGGTGAAGATATTAGTATTACCGCAACTCTTCAATCAGAAGCTGAAGGAGACTTACCAATTGAATCAATTCGAGCTGACGTTCTTCAGATGTTTGGCACCAGAGTTGGAGGAATCCATTTACACCCAAGGACAGGAGAAAGAAGCTGGGATGAAAATGCAGATGTAGCTAAAATCACTGAGTTAGTTGCTGAGTACGAATTGCAAGCTCAGAAAGCAACTGAAGAAGCTGTAAAAGATGCTGCGGAGATCACAAGAGCCGAGCTCCATCAGATGACAGGTGCTCACAATGATCGCTGGGCAATCGAAGTAAAACCAGACGAGGACTATGTAACGATCTGGGAAATGAGAAATAAAGAAACTATTAGATTAATTATAGCTTCCCCTGCCACCAAAGAATCAGAAGACGGAACACCAGCTCGTCCTGCAAGGATTACAGTCCAAGATTTAGTAAATGGTACTTTAGTAAATACAGGTCGAGCCCCAATTAGAGATCTGGAAGAAGCCATGAGATCGATTTTTCCTGACAGAGCTGCTATCCACGATGAAATTAATAGTGCTCCGGAAAATACCCCTGCTTAAAATCTAAACTATCTGATCCGTAATGATGATGGTTTTTGAGGCTATTTCGGGTTTTAAATAAAATTTAGCTGGAAACTTCTCTATCTCTTCCTGAGTACCTTCAAATTTAAACATTTGATTTAGGATTTCCCTTTTCTCTTGACCCAAAACTAAAACAATTATCAAGTCCAAAACACTTATCGCATGGAAATTCATAGTAATTCTTGGACCATATTCAGGAGCTTCATAAAAAGAAACTAATGAACTTCCATCCTCAATCATTTTTTTGGAAATTTCAGGTATTGCTGGAATTCCTGCGGTATGCCCGTCGATACCCAAACCCATTATTCCCACACTTTTTGGAAAATACTTGAGAATAAATCTAAGTGCTTCATCATAATTTCTCGTGGCTGTTTCAATATCTGCACCGTTTTCAATCATAGGGTAAAATCTTAAATTTGAACTCTCAAAAAAATCCAAAAGCCCAGTCTCTTTTATAATTAGCTCATTACTTTTCTTATGATTTTTCTCTCCAAATCTTTCATCTACTTGTCCCGCAGCACCAACTTTTAACTTTTTCTGTGAAGCGATAAGTTCATAAAGTTTTTTAGGTGTATTTCCTCCTGAAAGAAAAAGCGCAGTTTTTAAATCTGAGTATTTCTCGAGAATTTCTGTGATGGTCTCATTTGCAGATTGCGCCGTTGGAGATTCTACAACCAAAATATTGTCCTTATTTTTATAATGATTAAGTCCCAGAAGTGATAATCTATCCACGCCGTAAGTATATCAGGAAATATTATGCTTTGTTTATAAATAACTAAATTGCTTGACAAATATCCTATAATATTATAAACTTCACGTTCAAATATGGCAGGACACGAAACACCACAACCGGGACCAGTATCAGCTGAGCAATCAGCGGGTCAATCCGCACAGTTAAGTAGAAGAACACTTTTAAGAAGAGGTGCTGTAACAGGAGCGGCTGTAGCTGCAGTTGCTGTTGCACATAATTTATGGCTTCCCCACACAGCACTAGGTGCACAAAGAGAACCAATTGTAGATCAAGAATCACTTACAGCAGATCAAAGACTTTCTGATGTTAGAAGAAAACTTACTAGACTTGAACGGACTCATCCTTCTCGATTACCTGATGTAAGATCAACAGCAGAAGAAAATGGAGGAGTAACTTCGTTTGGACCTGGAACAATTATTTACAAGGAAAGAACAAAAAGAAAAGTCGTTCGCGCAAGATGGGATGATGGATGGGATCAGGCAGAAGTCGCAGCAGCTTTTTCCATGTTTGAAGACTTAGGAACTACAGTGGATGTTTATCCTGTGGGACAATCAGTACTGGCATACCCTGATGATTATAGACGTGGTCAAGCTACAGGACGAATAAGATGGCATAATCACACAGATGATCATTCAGACTTAACTCCATTTACAAAAAATGAAGTTATTGATCACGTTATACCACAGAGTAACGCATTAAGATCAGTATTAAGAAGACCTATCGAAGAACTTACTCTTGGAACTCCCTATGGAGCAGGAACTTTACCAGGACAAAGAGACACAGAAATTGTAGCAGCGGCTAAACAATTAAAATTGGGATTAGACATGTGGAACAAAGACACAATGGGATGGAATGGAGCATCTGTCGAAGAAGCAATTGACAATTTATTACCACTAAAACCAGGAGATCGTGCAATCTTCCATTTCACACCAGTTGATCGAGCAGCATTTAAAGCTTGGGCTAAAGAAGCAAGAAGACTCGGATATTCGATCGAACCTGTCAGTACTATTCCCCATTCAAACGGAATGGGTCTTTAATCTTTCTTCTTAAAATCTAGTGCGCAGGAATTAATACAGTATCGTAAACCAGTTTTATCCCTTGGTCCGTCAGTAAAAACATGACCCAAATGTCCCCCACAATTTGCACATTTTACTTCAGTTCTTTTCATTCCATAGCTCATGTCATCTTCTAAAATTACATTCCCTTTAGTCGCTACATCATAAAAACTTGGCCAACCACTACCCGAATCAAACTTAGTTCCTGAATCAAACAAAGTATTTCCGCATGCCACACATGTATACATTCCATTTTCATGGTTATCTACATATTCTCCAGTAAAGGCTGGCTCTGTCCCTTTTTCTCTAAGAATTTCGTATTGTTTGGGAGTGAGTGTTTTCTTCCACTCCTCTTCTGTCTTCTTTATCATAACGTCAAACCTTTATTGAGGTAGAATTGATTGGCCTGCGATGATTCTTAAAATATCTTTATAAGAAACTAAAGCGAGGAAGCTAAGTAACAAAACCAAACCAACTAAATGCGCATATGCTTCAAATTTTGCATTAACTTTTCTTCGAGTGACAGCTTCAATTAAAATAAACAATAAGCGTCCTCCATCTAATGCTGGAATTGGGAGAATATTAAGAACTGCAAGGCTCAAGCTAAGTGTATAGACCAATGCTAGAACTGCACTTGGTCCAACTCTTACAAATTCTCCAGTAAGCTGAGCCATTCCAATTGGGCCTGCTACTCCTTGAGGAACAGTAAATCGAGTAATAATATCTACTACTACAGTTTTGAATCCTACAACAACTTGCCAGGAATCTTTAAAAGCCTGCTCAGTTCCTTTAATCAAGCTTTGCGGAAAGGGATACTTCTGAACATTTACGCTTTGAGATATCGCAATTCCCATGGGGCCTTCTCCTTCTGGAAAATTTTTTCTAGGAGTAACTTTTATTTCTTGAAGCGCATCCCCTCTTTTAACTGTAAGATTTATTTCCTGACCGAGACTCTTTCGCGCTTCTGTTACCAAAGTTTGGGTATCTTTAATTTCTACATTCCCAATTCGTTGCACTATATCTCCCTTTTTAAGTCCAGCTATTTCTGCAGGAGATCCTTTTGCAATTTCAGTTAAAGTAACCGTAGTTCCGGGTGTAGGAATTCCATCTGTTGTAAAAAGGTAGGTAACTATAAGAACAGCTAGAATAAAATTCATAGTTACCCCTGCTACAACAACTAAAATTCTTTGATAAATTGGCTTTGCGAAAAAAGCCCGATGAAGATCCTTGGTAACTTTTTTCCCAGAACTTACGCGTCCTGCACCTGCTTCATCCTCTCCGTAAAGTTTTACAAATCCTCCAATTGGGAGAAGATTTATTGTGTAAAGTGTCTCCCCTATTTTTTTACCCCAAACACGTGGCGGAAACCCAAATCCGAATTCCTCTACTTTAATTCCGAATTTTCGTGCAACCAAAAAATGACCTAGCTCGTGTATAAGTACGAGTACTGAGAGCATTATGACGAAGACAAGAATTGTAATTAGCATATAAAATAAAAGTATAACATTGGAATACTACAAATACTACCAATAAATACCAATAATCCAATATTTAAATATTTGTAGAATTTGAGATTGGTAGTATTAAATTTGGAGGAGCTCTTCTTCTTTTTTCTTTCCAAGCGCGTCAATTTCTGCTACGAAATCATCAGTGGCTTTTTGCACTTCTTTTTCTAATCTATCATTTTCATCTTCAGGTAAATCGCCTTTTTTTAAATCACTTAGCGCTTCATGCCTTAATTGCCTAATCATTACTCTGCCGTTTTCTAATTTCTGATTCATAAGATGAATTAATTCCTGTCTTCTTTCCTCTGAAAGTGGTGGAATAGAAATTCTTAACACCTGTCCGTCGCTTGCGGGATTTAAACCAGCTCCGGATTCTAAAATTCCTTTTCTAATATCCTCAATTATCGAAGCATCAAATGGAGTTAAAACTAGAGTTGAAGAATCAGAAGCATTAATAGTTGCTACTTCCATAACTCTAAGTTTTGTTGTGCCGTTATAGACAGTCACTGAAATATTTTCAACAAGAGAAGGCGCTGCTTTTCCAGTTCTGATAGTTGCAATATCGGCTCGAAGAATATCAAGAGCCTTTCTCATTTGCTCGCGTGTGTTAGCGATTAAATTTGGATCCATTATAATTCTATTCTACTAAATTCTCGGACTTTTATGTTCTCTCCAGTTTTTCCGATCGTAGTTTTTACTAAATCTGCAATTGTAAGCTTTGGATCTCTAATATATTCCTGTGAAAGAAGTTCTTCGACATCTTTTGGATTCATAGCTGAAATCTGCATAGCAACTTCATGCGCTAAATCTTTAAATTCTTGAGTTCTAGCTACAAAATCTGTCTCACATAAAAGAGCTACAATTACTCCAATTTTTCCATTTCCATGAATGTATGACTCTACTACTCCCTGACTAGTTTCGCGATCCGCTTTTTTCTCAGCAATTTCTGCTCCTCTTTTTCTAAGCCATTCAATTGCTTTTTTATAGTCTCCGCCTGACTCTTCAAGTGCTTTTCTGCAATCTGCAATAGAAGCGGATGTCTCTTCTCTAATTTGTTTTAATAATTCAATATCAATTGCCATAAGATTTCAGCTAAGCCTTTTTCTCTTTTGGAGCCTTTGCTTTCTTAACTGGTGCTTTTTTAACTTCTTTTTTTGGAGCTTCTTCCTTAACTTCTTTTTTTACTGGTTTTTCTTTTGCAGGTGCAGCTGGTTTTTCTTTACCCTTTGAAGCTTCTACAGAAACTTCTTTTACTGAATTTTTCCCTTCAGCCCATGCATCCATTAAATAACCTATGATCAATTCCAAACTTCCAACCGCGTCATCATTTGCAGGAATTGAATAATCAACTAAAGCTGGATCTGCATTTGTATCAGTGATTGCTACAGTTGGAACATTCATTCTTAAGGCCTCTCTAACTGCTAGATCCTCGAGGCGAGAATCAATTATAAATAGCGCATCTGGTCTTTTTGTCATTTGGAAAACTCCACCATAAAAACCATTAAGTTTTTCTTTTTCTTTTCCCCATCCACCAATTTCTTTCTTTGTATATCCTTCTTGTGCTGATGGAGTTGCTAAATTATGAGTAAGATCTATAAGCTTTTTAAAGTTTTTACTTACTTCTGGGAAGTTTGTTAAAAGTCCACCGATCCATTTATTAGTTACATAGAAAAGTCCTGAATCGCCTTTAATTGTCCCCTTAACTCTGTCTAATTCCTTTAAAAGAGTCTCATGACTTTGTCTTTTAGTTCCAACTATAAGAAGTGTAGAGCCGGGAGTCTTTCCCAGGTTCTTTAAGTATTTTGCAGCTTCCTCTAATCCTTCTTTTGTTTTTGCGAGATCAATGATGTGAATTCCGTCACGAGCTTCGAAAATAAAATCCCGAGCTTTTGGATTTGAGCGCGTTACCTGATGACCAAAATGGCACCCTGCTTCTAGAAGTTGTTCTAATGTGATTTCTTTCATATTTCTTTGCTCTTAAACCGCCATTCAGATCGAAGTATTCTTCAGAGCAAATATCTGAATGTGAGTGATAAGCAATTATACAGCCTCAGCCTGAATTTTGCAACGGGGCTTCTGATTGATGAAGAATTCGACCAAAAAATTCTCTCCATGCATGCTGCTGTAAGCTTACTATAACAACTTCTCTTATTGGTAATGGTCTATCTTCTCCGACAGAAACCACCAATCTATGATCTATATCAAGATGGCTCCTGTCGTAACGGAGAGGAATTTCTACACCTTCATGTAATGGCACTTCCGGAACATGGGGAACTGGTCGGCCAAATGAGACAAACGAAGCTACGCGTTCAGGAAGCCTGTTGTACCTAAAATTTTTAGGCTTATGGATCTTTCCAATCCCGTCACGGCTATATTCTCTATATTCACTTACCATATTCGGTTGCAATTATAATTCTTTTTATTTGGCTTGCAATACTTTAGGGCAGTGGGTATTTTTTCATTAAAGATTTTACTTCTGAGCCAATTCCTAAAAGTTTTTTGTTTTTCCAAACACTTGCCTTATAATTTTTCCAATATTCTTTTCTTTCTTCCTTGTCGCTTGGCAAATTTTTTCCCTCTACTTCAGAAATCGCCTCCGACATCCACTTAGCAACCTTAATCATGTCACGTTCTTTCAAACCTCGAGTTGTAATCGCTGGAGTTCCAAGTCTTATTCCCGCTGGGTAAAATGGTGGACTTGGATCAAATGGAACTCCGTTTTTATTTAGGACAATTCCTGCGACCTCAAGTGCGATAGCAGCAGTTGCGCCATCCACATTTTTATTTCGAAGGTCTATAAGAATTAAATGATTATCTGATCCACCTGATACAAGATTAAACCCATATCCATTTAGCTCTTTTGCGAGTGCTTTTGAATTCTTTACAATCTGCTCGGAATACTTCTTAAAGTTTGCAGTACTTGCTTCTTTAAGAGCTACTGCAATTGCTGCAGTCTGATTATCATGAGGCCCACCTTGCAAACCTGGGATAATAGCAGAATCAATCTTTTTTCCTAATTCTGGGTCTTTTTTAAGTCCTTTATTCGTGACCATAATTATAGCTCCGCGAGGCCCCCTTAAAGTCTTGTGGGTTGTAGTAGTAACGATATGCGCATGATTAACTGGACTTGGATGTACTCCAGCTGCGACCAATCCCGCGATGTGAGAAATGTCAGCAAGCAAATAAGCACCAACTTTATCAGCTACTTCTGCAAATTTCTTAAACTCTATTATTCTAGGATATGCAGTAAATCCACAAATTATAAGTTTTGGTTTTTCTTTTTTTGCCAGTTTTAAAATCGCATCAAAATCAAATTTACCATCTTTATTTAATTCATATTGAACAGATCTAAAAAAGGTAGAAGAAAAAGTTTTAGGAGCTCCGTGAGTTAAGTGTCCTCCGAATGGCAAACTCAAACCCATGAGCGTGTCCCCTGGTTTTAAAACTGCCATTTGAACTGCAGAATTCGCTGGAGCCCCGGACAAAGCCTGAACATTTGCAAAAGGGACACCAAATAATTTCTTTGCACGATCAATTGCCAGCTGTTCTACTTCGTCTGCGACTGCGTTTCCTTGATAATATCTTTTCTTAGGATATCCTTCAGAATATTTATTATTTAGAACTGTTCCGAGTGCCTCAAGAACTGAGGAAGATGTGTAATTTTCTGAGGGGATCATTTCGAGAACTTTTAGCTGTCTTTCTTCTTCGTCTTTAACTAAATTATAAATTTGAGGGTCAGTTTTCTTTAAATTTGTCATCAAACTACAGCGAGTATATTAAATGAATTAGCCCGTTGCAATGGGCAAAACTATATCATTCCCACTCCATAGTTGCGGGCGGCTTGGAAGTAATATCATAAACAACTCTCGAAATATTTGGGACTTCATTCACTATTCTTGAAGCGATTTTCTCAAGAACCGGAAAAGGAATACGAGAAATCTCAGCAGTCATTCTGTCCTTAGAATTTACAATGCGCACTGCTATAACTTCTCCATAAAATCTCCCATCCCCTTTTACAGCAGTAGAATTTGTCCCGGTCATAATACTCCAACACTGAAAAACTTTTTTATACCATCCGCTCTTTCTAAGCTCATCAACGACAATCATGTCTGCTTGAATTTGCTGCTTCAAACGCTCAGGTGTCACTTCCCCGACAATTCTTACAGCATGCCCAGGTCCAGGAAATGGCTGTTGATAAACCATATCACGAGGTAAACCAATTTTTACACCAATTTCTCTAACTTGATCTGTGTAATAGTATCTCAGTGGTTCAAGAAGCTTTAACTTCATATCCTTTGGAAGACCCCCTACGTTGTGATGAGATTTAATTCTAGCAGAAAGTTTTGTACCTTGAGAATGGATAAAGTCTGCATAAGTTGTTCCTTGAAGAAGAAAGATCGCATCCTTGTGTCTCTTCATTTCTTTTTCAAAAAGCTCAACATATAACTTTCCTACAGCTTTTCTTTTTTCCTCAGGATCCGTTACGCCTTTCAAAACTTTTAAAAACTCTGGACGCGCTGAAATTATTTCGACCGGTACTCCCAGAACTTTTGGAAAATCTTTTTTAATTCGCCCGATTGTTTCTTCTCGCATTAAGCCACTGTCTACAAAAAATGGAATGAAATTTTTCCCAATTGCTTTTGCGACAAGTGCTCCAGCCACAGCGGAATCAGTTCCTCCTGAAAAAGCTCCGATCACTTTTTTATTTCCTACTTTTTCTTTTATCTCATTTACGATTTCCTCTACATTAATTTTTTGAGGACTGAGCCCTAAATTACAAACTCTAGTAGCGAAATTTGCAAGCATTTCAGATCCTTTTTCTGAATGATGTGCTTCAGGATGAAATTGAACTCCGTAAAACTTTTTCTTAGAATTCTCTACTGCAGCGAATTTTACAGTTTCTGTTTTGGCCGTTGAAACAAAACCTGCAGGCATTTTTTTAACCGTATCTCCATGGGATTCAATTACCTTTGTAAAATTCGGAAGACCATAAAAGACGTTATCAAAACCTGAAATAGTTAGAATCGTTGGACCATACTCTTTATTTCCAGACTCCACTTCTCCCCCCAGAAGATACGCCATTAACTGCCATCCGTAGCAAATTCCTAGAATTGGAATTCCAAGTTCAAAGATTTTCTTGTCTATACTAGGCGCTCCAATTTCATATACTGATGCAGGGCCTCCTGAAAAAATTATCCCTGCTGGATTTTCTTTAGTAATAATTTTTAGAGATTTATCGGGATCAATTAAAGAAGAATCTATTCCAAGATCTTTTAATCTTCGGGTTATGAGGTGAGCGGTTTGTCCACCGAAATCTATAACAAATATTCTTTTATTATTAATAGTTTTGTCCTGCATTTGTAATCAAAACGTCATGTGGATGTGATTCTGTAAGAGACGCTTGTGTAATCTGAGTGAATTTAGCTTTCTTGAGAAGGTTTAAATTTTTTGCACCTACATAATACATTCCCGACTTTATTCCTCCAGTTGCTTGATCTAATAAATCTGAAACAGAACCTTTAACTGGAACTAATCCCTCTACTCCTTCAGCAACAAGCACTCTTTCCTTATAACTTTTTCCGTGAAACTCTCCTTCAGATTTTATTTTTGCGCCTTTTTGCATAGCTCCAATTGAGCCCATTCCTCTGTATTCTTTAAATTTATAAATATGCTTCTTTGCATGAATTTCAATTGTTTCACATGCTCCACCGCAAGTAGTAATACTTTTAAACCTTGCAGGCACCTCAGATGGCAGAAGTTTATGAATAATTCCAGGCGCCTCTTCACATGAAGCAAAAAAACTTCCCATCATGACAGTACTTGCGCCAAGCGCTAAAGCCTTTACCATGTCCCCAGAATATTTAATTCCTCCATCAGCAATCACAGGAATCCCAAATTTATTTGCAACTTTTACAGTTTCCATTATTGCAGTTACCTGTGGCACTCCCATTCCAGAAATAACTCTGGTAGTGCAAATTGCCCCAGGCCCCATTCCTACACGAAGTCCTGATGCTCCCGCTGAAATTAGTGCTTTCGCACCGTCTCCGGTCGCTATATTTCCACCAATTATTTCCAGTTTTGGATATTTCTTTTTTATAAATTTAATTACATCAATTATTTGCTTACTGTATCCGTGTGCACTATCTACAACAACAACTGAAACGTTTGCCTTAACCAATGCTTCCACTCTATCCTCAAATCCTTTACCAGCTCCCACTGCGGCGCCGACCATCAAGCCTTTTTTTACAACTTTTTGAACCTGATCTGCTTGGTCTTTGATAGATAGATTTCTGTGAATTATTCCAATTCCACCAAGTTCGGCAAGTTTGGTTGCCAATTCAAACTCAGTAACAGTATCCATAGGAGACGAGACAAAAGGAAGGTTTAATTTGATCTTTTTTGTAAGTTTTGTGGATAGATCGATATCATCGCGGGAAAATCCAGCGTAATCAGGAACTAATAAAATGTCGTCAAAAGTGAGGGAAATTGGGAAAGAAGTTTTTTGGTGGTCCATAATTAATAATACTATGGGTGCTTTATTTTGTCAATACGAAATAATCGTGATAAAATGCGCGCATTATGCCAAGAGAAACTCTGGGCAATTCTGCCAGAGAACCTGAACCACGACCCGATTCTGTAATTATTGGCGTAACTACAAGCCCCCGAAGACAACACTACCTATTGTCACTAGCATCTTTTTCTAATTATAGAGTTATGTTTATAGAAGGCCCAAACCCGGAACTCGAGCATCCGGATATGGTTCAAATAGCTAGACATAAAGCTGATTTTGTGCTGGATCCTTCAAACCCTAATAATAGGATTGGAACTTTTGCAAGCGGGCCAGGAAATTTTGTAATAGCCTCTGATGTAAGAACTAGACCATTGGTTCTTCACAGTTCAGATATAGGTCAAAGACTGACCCCTGATCGCCCAGCGACAGCTGTAAGCCTTGGAAAACCACAAACCCTTGAAGACGTTAGACGCACTTTAGGTAAAATGGCACGCGCAACAGAACAGCACAGAGATGGATATTATGAAGTAGAAACAGGCACCTATATTATAGGTCGCGGATCAAGAAATGGGAATCCAGATTCAGTAACGGCAGTGCTGGACACCAACTTGATTAGACATTTTTCCTCTCCTCAGGGTTTTACTGATTATGTCGAAGGATTTTATAGATTTTATTCAGCGGAACAAATTCAGGGCTTAGGAGTTCCGAAACTTACAGACGTCGCAGGAGGACTATCGTTAGGAACTCTTCTAAGCTTAGACGCTGTTAAAAGCCTTGATGAAGTTGGAAAAAATGATCCCAATTTTAGATCTGCTGTAAAAAGCGCACTTAATAAAGCATTATTTGGATTTAATCCTGGAGTTATGAGGCAAATCGTACCAAACATTCATGAGTTTATCGACTCTTATCCCTTACTAGAAGCAGCTACAGAGCGTGCCCTATTATCTCAAAAGATCTAGAAAAGTAAACTTATAATTTTCATCTTCTCTTTCTTCCCTGTTTGTTTCTGTATATTTTGAATAATCTGGGAAAAAGGTATCAGCTCCGAAATCCCCTTCAACAACCGTCAGATGTAAAACATCTACTAAATCTTTTTCTATGGCTTCTGTAAAAATCTGTCCACCCCCGAAAATAACTATCTCCTCGCCTCCAGGACTTTCTTTAGCTATCTCAATCGCCTCATCAAGCGATGAAGCCAAGTAGCCTCGTAAGGCCTGGCCTTGCGAGGCTGGAAGACTATAAGACTCAGGATCGCGAGTTATAATAATGTTAGTGCGTCCTGGAAGAAGTCGTCCGATTGATTCGAAAGTGCGGCGGCCCATAATGATCGGGTGACCCATTGTGATTTTTTGCATTCTTTTAAAATCTTCAGGGATTCTAAATAAAAGATCATTATTTTTCCCAAGTCCCCTTTTAGAATCAATTGCAGCAATTATACTAATCATATTTACAAATCGAACTCTAACCATTATATTATACAGCGAAAGAGGTAAATAAATTCATTAGAGAAAGAAGAATTCTTCAAATCCCGTACAGATTGGATCGACATCCAGGCAATACTTCCAAACAAGCTGCAAGACAAAGTCCAGGAGATGGAATGAATTGTCAGCTTTACACTGGAATTGTAGTGGAGGCGCTTGGAAGAAGCATGCTTGATGTTCCCCGCTCAGCTGAGCTCTGGGTTGATGAAGAACACACAAAATTTGTACCCCCAGATGAACCATTAGCTACAGGTGATATCGCTTTTCTGACTGACAATCCCGATAAAGACCCTAGACTATTTCATGTAGGAGTTGTTTTAGTCGCTGAAGATGGCGCAAGTTGGCTTACCCATAACGCGACCCATCATGGAACTGCCGTAATAGAAAGATTAGAGGATGCCGTTGCTCATCCTTCATATGGTACAATCGCAGGGATAAAAAGGCCTGTGGGGGAAAATCCAAACGGAGCTGATCACGCGTTCCTAGAAGAACACGGTCTTTCTGATTTAATTCAAACAGCATGAAAGTAACACCAATAAAAACCAAAAAAGTAGAAGTTTCAGATAAACTTATTGACATCCTTGACAAATCATTACCAAAGCTTCAGGAAAAAGATGTCGTAGTTATTACCTCGAAAATTATTTCTATTACCCAGGGAAGAGTTCTCAAAAACAATGGAAAAATTAATAAAGCGGACTTGGTAAAAAAAGAAGCAGATCTTTATTTACCTGAGGAATATGTAAACTTCGGTGTATTTTTAACTATTAAAAATAATATTCTAATCGCATCAGCTGGAATTGATGAATCAAATGGTAATGGATACTATATTTTCTGGCCTGAAAACTTGACAGAAACGACAAATAAAATCTGGGAATATTTAAGAGAAAAACATAAGATAAAAAATTTAGGAGTGGTTGTAACTGATAGCAAACTGGCACCTATGAGGCGCGGAGTTACAGCCGTCGGACTTTCATGGTGCGGATTTGAGCCAATTAGAAGCTATATCGGAAAACCAGATATTTTCGGACGCCCTCTTCATGTGGAAACTCTAAATATCGTGGATTGCATCGCAGCAGCATCAGTTCTCGAGATGGGAGAAGCTTATGAACAGACTCCGCTTGGAATAGTAAATGAAATTGGGCAGATAAATTTTGTAGACAGAACTCCAAGTAAAGAAGAAATTAATGAAATGAAAATAGATTTAGGAGAAGATGTTTTTACAGGAATTCTAAAATCTGTCGATTGGAAAAAAGGAGGAGAATAAATTACTTCTTTTTTCCTCCTGAGGCGGATTTCGCTTTACTCAACTTTCCCTGATAAAAACCGCCGGCGACAGTGAGCTCGGCTTTAATTGAAGGGTGAGGCTCGTATCCGACTAACTCTACCATTTCAGGCTTAAAATCATTTAATTTAGAAATTTTCCCATTTATCTTTACTTTTGGAAATGGCTTTGGTTTTCTTTTTATCTCTTCTTTTACTTGCTCTATATGATTTTCATAAATATGAATATCTCCGTACATATGAATAAATTTACCGGGCTTAAGCCCCATAACCTTTGCGAGCACTATACAAAGAAGTGAATAGCTAGCTATATTAAATGGAACACCCAGGAAATAATCACAGCTTCTTTGATAAAGAATAAGATCGAGTTTTCCATTTCTGTTACTTACCTGATACATGTTATGGCAAATTGGAAATCTGGAGGCATCTTCCTTATCCGCCATTGTATATAGATACTCAGGATTCCAGGAATTTACTATCAAGTTATGTGCATTTGGATCAGCTTTTACCTCGTCCACTATCCACTGAAGTTGATCTACGGTCTTTCCTTTTTTCCTAGTCGGCCATTTTCTCCACATTTCTCCATAAATTCTCGGAAGTTCACCATGAAGTTTTGCAAATTTTGCATCAGTTTTAATTTTTTCTATAAATTCATCCTTAGTCATTTTCGACTTAGGATTTTTTTCTTTAAAAATTTTATAAGGATAATCATCCCAAATATGGGTATTATGATCGACTAAATATTTGATGTTGGTTTGACCTGAGAAAAACCAGTAAAGCTCCTGAATTACTCCATTCCAGTAAACTCTTTTAGTTGTAAGAAGCGGAAAACTCTCTGATAAATCATATTCAGATTTTCGACCAAACAAACTATATGTGACTACTCCAGTTCCGCGGTCTGTTTGCTTAATTCCATCTTTTAGAATTTCTTTTCCAATTTCGAGGTACTGATATTCGGGGTGTCTCTTTCCTGCCATAATTAATACTACAAATACATACCAATACTACCAATATTTCTTAATATTTCAATAGGTCATTTTCTCGTTTTATTTATTATCGAGCTAAGAATCAAAACAATTTCTTTTCCCTCCGATAGAAGCTTGTCTGACCTTATTTTTATTGTTAGGTTTGTGTCAGAAATTAGCGAAAGCCAAAAATTTGTTTCTTTTCCTTCTTTACGAACAATCGTGTATGTATGTAAAAAATCTTTTTTCGTTAATGTTCCGTCCGCTTCTTGATCGTTTGCACCCATCGAGGTCACAGATCTTAAAATTTGTCTTATTATTACGATATTCGATTCTGTTTTGGGAAGAGAATTTACTAATTTTATTACTTCCACCACAAACTTATAAATTCGCTCATGAATATCGTATTTCCTTATTGGAATATTTGTAGTATTTGACATTGGTAGTATTTCATACCTGTTTTTCTCTTTTTGTGGCACTAACGCGGCCGCCTTGCCATTGGCCTCTATATTTAGACCCCTCTCCTTTTATTTCGTGGAATATAAGATGCGTAAAACGCGCTCCCATTTCGATTTCGACTGTGATAGGACCCTCGTTCTTCAAACCAAACGTCAACTCACCACTGTAACCTGGCTGAATGGGTCCGGTGCGGATAAACAAACCCGAACGGAATGTTGTGGTGCGAGGTAAAATTACTGCAGATAAATTAAGAGGCAAATTTATTTTCTCAATTGTTTTTACTAAAAAAAAATCCCCGGGTTTTATTTTTATACTACTGGGTTTTTTTGGGTCATAAACTTTAACTGAAGTTATATCTGGAGTCTGTCTGTGAGTTTCTCCTAAAAAAGCTTTCCCAGAAATCTTAAAAACCTCTCCTAATCGCAAGTCAAACCCTGTTCCCTCTGGATTTGTGAGTTCTCTTTCAGATAAGTTTTCAACCAACTTTTCTTTTTTAACTAGCTCTAATAATATTTTCGGATTTAATATCATATTAATATTTAATAATTCTCTTGCCCTTCCGAAGCTTTATGCGAAGGAGGGTTTGGATTTATGTTCATAGTTTAATTTTACCAATAATTTCCTTAGAAACAGTATCAATATCCGCTGATCCATCAATGGTTATAATTTCATTTTCAAAATTTTTAAATACAAATTCATAACCCTTAATAATTTTTTCAATTTTTCCTTCATCTTCATAAATCTCTTTCGCCTGTTTTCTTTCATTTTGTAATCTCTCGATGGAAAGATTAAGAGGAATTTTTAAGAAAAAGGTGTAATCGGGAACTATAAATTGATGATAAAAAGATAATATGGATTGCGCAACCAAAAGCTGATCTATTGCTTCTTTTTTATATTCCCCTTCCGTTTTATCCAAAACCCCATAAACAATTGCAGACCAAAAACTCCTGTCTGAAATAACAACCCTGCCTAATTCTAAAGCTGGCACAACTACTTCTCTGTGATTAAGAACTCTATCGGTAGAAAAAAGATATTGAAAAGCCGAAGAATCCATCTGGAGTTCACCCTTAAGAACCTTATGAACTATATCTCCAATTATTCCTTCTTTTCTTGGTTCTCTTGTGGTTACCACCCGTTTTCCCTTTGATTCAAAATATTCTTTTAATTTTTCAGCTTGAGTCGTTTTTCCAGAAGCTTCAGTTCCCTCTAAGGCAATATATAACCCTTTATACGGATTCTTCTTTAATTCCAGATCAAACTCTATATGATATTTCATTTTTCTTCGTGAATTCGGCTTTCAATTGGGGTGTCTTGAAATTTATATTTTGCGAATTTTTTAGAAGTGTATGGAGTTTCTGCAGGACTTGATAGTTCTTCAAAAGTCATAGCACAAATTCTCATCCCGACAGTTAAAGACACAGCCATTCTCCCCAGATTTCCCAGCTCAAGAACTGGTTTTCCATCCCACCCAGGATCAAAAATTGAAGCTGTAGAATGCACTACAATTCCTAGACGTCCAAGCGAAGATCGACCTTCAAGACGCCCCATAAGATCAGGCGGGATTTTTACTTTTTCAAGCGTCACTGCCAGGACGAAATCTCCAGGCTGCATCATAAAAACATCTCCTTTTTTAATTTTTATTTCGCGGGTAATTTCATTAGAAAAATCTTTTTTAGAAGGATCTATAAAACTGTATTTAGAATGTTCAAAAACTCTAAATGTATCTCCTAGGCGAAGATCAACTGAACAGCTTCCAAGTTGTGTTGAAAAATCTGGAGTTGGGGTTATTTCGATTCTCTTCTCTTTGAGGGCTTTTTTTATATCCCCGTCAGATAAAATCATGTCAAAAGTTTAGCACTAAAAAAATATTTTTGGAAGAGGAAAATTCCGAGTATTGACACAATCTTAATACTATAATAATCTGATTGTAAGCGGTATGTTTACTGTGAAAAAGTTTTTATTCTTTTTATTTTCTCTTTCTTTCCTATTTTTAATTGGCTCTCAAGCTAACTTTATCGGAAAAGCCCAAGCAGCTAGCTACAATCTAAACATAGGTGCTGTTATGGATAATGGTAATCGAAATTTTAATACTACAAATACGGATCATTGCTATGATGGTACATTTAAAGTCACTATTACGGATGCATCAGGAACTCGAACGATTTCTAAAGACTCGCAAGAAAATTGCGTTAGTTCATTTTTAAATACTTCTGTTACCTTGCGAGTAAATGATCCAGATTTATACGAACTTGGAGAAGATTATTTCCGAATTACACTGACAGCACCAAACAGAGATTTAAACTTTATATATATTTATAATTTTACTTCGTCTGATACAAAAAGAGATAACTCAAAAACTGCTAATATTACTGCGGGACATAAGCAAATTGTTTTCGGAATTAAACCATACTGCAATGAAAGTGTTACAACCAACTGCATAAAATGTTCATCAAATAGTCAGTGCTCTTCAAATGCCACATTTAAATATTGTGCGCCTACTACAGACAGATGCTCTGACTTAACAACATATAAACAAAGCCTTTGTAGGCAAAATAATTACTGCGGAACATTTACAGTCGGCGGAACAAGTTTAGCGTGCGGAGGTTGCGGAAACGGAAATTCCTGTAATACAAATACACACACCTGTGTCAGTACACCTAATTGCACTACCGCAGTAAAGCTAGGAAAATGTGAACCAAAATCAGGAAGACCTCAAGGAAATGGATCTGCATGTAGCTCAATTGCTGGAACTCAAACTAGAACATTTACAGATAGACCAGGATTCTCTACTTGTAAAGAAACAGCTACGACACCTCAGGACTGCACACCTAACGCTACTGATGTTTGCTCTTCGGGAATTTGCAGTATCGGAAAATGCGTACAATGCACCACTTCAAATCTAAAAAATTGTACTTCGGGTCAATTTTGTAATTCATCAAACAAATGCGAAACTAGAGCAAATCAAAAAACGCTCTCATTTACTGGATACGTATTTATAGATGAAGATGGAAACGGAAGAAAAGGAGACACTGAACTCTTCTATAAAGACCCATACATTGTTCAAGCAGACAGTACGGTTAACAGTACACTTACTGGATTTGCATATGATCTAAAAAGAACCACTACTGCAAGTCAAGTAAACGTAAGATTAATAGTTCCATCTGGATATACTGCCACTAAATTAAATTATCAAGATTTTGTAGGTGGTAATGCTATCACAGCAAGCGTTGATGGTAGTTCTAAAACATTCAGCGCAAATAATACAGTTAACTTTGGTATTAAAAAAACACAAGCTAATGGCGCTACTAAAGATCTAGTAATCTCTGCTTTTAACTTCCCTGGCGGCGTAGACACTGGAAACTCTAACCCTACTGTAAAGATTAAAAATATCGGAAATACTCAAATAACTGGTGATTTTAAAGTTAGAGTTATAAATAGAGATGGAGGCGCAGTTAAATTATGGACCGTTACCCAGGTCGTATCTGCAAATGAAGAGATCGATCTATCAAGTCATTTTACTGGCATGCCAAGACCAGCAGCTGGAAAATATAAGGCAGTGGCTTTTGTAGATTCAGAAGGAAAAATCTCCGAAACCAATGAAGGTAATAACATTGTTCAGGATTCATACGAAACGACCAAGTCTGGAGGAGGAACTGGAGGCGGAACATCTACAACACCTCAACCAACCTGCGACAAGAATGCTCCAACTTTAGACATAACGCCAAATAGCAGAAACGGAAATCCAGGAGATGAGAGAGAATACAGTGTAAAAGTTACTAACAATGATAAAGGTGAAGCATGTAATCCTGTAAGTTTTGTCCTTTCAAAAGAACGATTACCAAACGATAATTGGACCGCAAGTTTTACTGACAACACGCTAAGCAGTATCTCAAAAAATGGCGGAAATAAATCAACTACATTTAAGGTTAAATCTCCAAATGGAGCTACACAGGGCCCAAAAACATTTACACTGGGAGTAAGACGTGAAGGCCAGACAACAGCACAAGTTCAAGTAAATGCAACTTATACTGTCAATGTGGCTAATCCTACTGACACACCAACAACCTGTACTAGAAAAGATCCAGAATTTACAGTTACTCCAGATTCCCAAGAAGCAAATCCAGGACAGGAAGCAAGTTATAGTATCGAAATACTAAATAAAGATACTGGCGAATGCTCACCAAAAACACTATCGCTTACTGCTAATTTACCAAATACCAATTGGGAAGCTACTTTTGGGAAAAATAGTCCATTCGAACTCGCTCAAGGCGATAAGCAAATTACAAATGTTAAAATAAAATCCCCTACTAATGCAACTGCAGGCACTAAAAAAATAACTTTAAATATTAAAAACCCTAATAATACAATAATTGCAACCAAAGATATTGCCTATGTTGTACCAGGAGATCAAACAAATGAATGCGTTCAAAACAATCCAGAATTTAGCATCACACCACAAACAAAAACAGGAAATCCTAGTGAAGCAGTTACATATAATGTGACAGTAAGAAATATTGATCAAGGAGATTGCGCAGGTAGAACCTTTTCTATCGAGGCTACTCCACCAACTGGATGGAGCGCAAGCCTATCACAAGACAACCTAAGCAATATTAGCAAGAATGAATCAAGAGATGTAAACGTGGTAATTACTTCTCCATCAAACTCTACTACAGGTGAACATATTACCGTTCTTAAGCTTATTGAAAACAATACAGAAATTTCCTCAATCGTTGCAGTTTATCTCGTACAAGATCAAATTACGCCAATTCCTGGAAAAACATACTTAAATTTTAGAATTGGAATCGATGGGATTGGATCTACTCCTAGAATTCCAATTGGCGGAAATAAAAATCCTACTAATATTTGGAGGGGTTTAAATTTCAAAATCTATAATACTATTACAAATACTCTTAGCTTCACAGGAACGAATATTACGTTTACATACAATCAAAATAGTGAAAAATTTGAATTACTGTATGACCTCCCATCTGTAGAAAATCTTCCTAATGGCTCATATAATATTTATGTTGACGGCCCAGGATATTTAACTAACCAATATCCGGGGTCATTCTCAATCACTCAAGGACAAGTTACAGACTTAACTTCAAATAATTTCTATTTAATAACAGGAAATGTTAATAACACAGACCTCTCTGAAAACAGAATCGATTTAATGGATTATAATCTTTTACTTTCCTGCTCTGTTTACTCACAGAATAGATCCGCATGCGACGCAGATGAAAATAATGAAAAATACACAGATCTAAACGATGACGGATTTGTGAACGAAGATGATTACACACTTTTCCTTAAAGAATTCGCAAACCAACAAGGCGTAATTCTACCTGAATAATATGGAAAAAAATTCTACAAATACAATAAGAAATGAATCTAATAAAAAGTGGCTTTTGGTCGCCGGATTAATAATTTTAATTGCTGCTCCAATAATTATTTTACTTTCCTCCAAGGGACTAAATCTTATTTCCAAAAATGGGAATAATCAACAGATTGCAGAAGCTAACACTTCTCTTTCCGTCTCAGAAGATATTAGAAGCACGAGTGAATCCACATACGAAACCGATATCGTAATTAACACAAATGGGAACAAAATTAGTGGAGCACAAATAGAACTAGCTTTTGAACCTACACTTTTGACTAACGTAGACATTACTCCTGGAAATTTCCTTAGCAACCCAACTGTATTAACTAAAACTATCGACACAACTAACGGAGTAATAAGATATATAATAGCCATAAAACCAGGAGACGAAACAATAGATGGAACAGGTGTTATAGCTACTTTAAGTTTTACTAAAACGAGTCAAGAGCCTACAAACATAGGATTCCTGCCTACTTCCCAGGTCTCAACAACTGGACTTAATCAATCGATCCTTAAAGAAACAATCTCCGCTGATATCCCATAAACTTTTATAAACTCTCAGTAGTCTTGACATGGGAAACGTACTATAATAATCTGAGAATAGCGCTTTTATATGAAATCCAAGCTCGCAAAGTTTTTTCTTCTCTCAATAATTTTTTTAATTGCTGGTATTTTCTATCAATTTAAAAAAAATGAAGCTTCAGCTCAAGTTAATCCAGCTGCCACGTGTGGAAATTCTCCAAGTGACGTTGTGCTTGTCCTAGATCGCTCTGGAAGCATGAAAAATACAATTTCAGGTACAACAGGTACAAAAATGTCTAAAGCCAAATCAGCGGCTAGAAGATTCGTAGATATATTAGCGAAAGATTCCAGAAACAGAGTTGGAGTCTCTTCTTATGCTAATCTAGGAACAATTGATAGAACCCTTACTAACAACTGGGAATCCGCAAAAACAGAAATTGGCTCTCTCACACCTGAGGGCGAAACATGCATCGAGTGTGGAATTTATAAAGGCTTTATTAATCTAAAACAAAACGGAAGAACAAACACTAAAAAAGTAATAATCCTACTTACAGATGGAAAAGCAAATGTGATTCAAGGTAGCCCAGATAAAGTGAATACGACAGTAGCAGAAAATAAAGCTATTGCTGAGGCTAAAAATGCACATCAAACCCAGGGAACTATTATATTTACAATTGGAGTTGGCGATCAGATTAATGCGGACTTCTTAAAAAAGATGGCAAGTGTAACCGGTGGCAGATATTATGCAAGCCCAACAAGTGATGATCTTAATACAATTTATGACAAAATTTCTCAAATCATTGCAAAAGGAACTATTAGCGGAGTGGTATTTAATGACTTGAATAAAAATGCAACGCTTGATTCCGGAGAACAAAATTTATCAGGTTGGAATGTAGAACTCACTCTTCCTGGAGGAACCAAAAAAGCTGATACGTCCGACACCAATGGTGCTTATTCATTCACGGACCTTTGCGACGGATCATATACGGTTAAACAAACCATAAAAACAGGATGGCAACAAACCCTACCATTAAATAACGCTTCTTACTCTATAGCTCTTTCAAATGGAAATACTCAAACTAATAAAAATTTTGGAAATGCTCAGATCCCCCCAACTCCTGAACCAAAATGTGAACAGAATCCTGAATCAATCACAGTTACCCCAGATAATGGAAATGGGATTGGAAAACCAGGAGAAGAAGTCGTTTACACAGTTAAAATTGGTAATAACAATAAAAATTGCGCCGAAACAACATTTAATTTATCTGCTTCTATCTTAAATAATACAAATAATTCCTGGACTTATAAATTTGATAAAACCTCTTTATCTATTGCATCAGGACAAAGCACTACTACTAAACTAAGAGTTACTTCTCCACCAAGCGCTCCAAACGGGCCTAAAACAATTACTGTATCTTCACAAAGACCAGGAGGCGCACCAAAAACTTACAACGCCATTTATAATGTGGTCGCTGATGAACCAACGCCTACACCAACTCCTAAATGCGTAACACGCACTCCAAATTTTGGCGTAACACCTAATTCAATTAATGCTGATCCAGGAGAAGAAGCGGATTACAGAATCGAAGTAACAAACTCGGATTCTGGCTCTTGTCAGGCAAGAACCTTTAACCTTTCAGCAGAACTGCCTGCTGGTCAATGGACTGCATTCTTCGGTAAAAATTCTTTTCAACTGTCGCCGGGCGCAAGAGAAATCACAAACGTCAGGGTTAAAGCTCCCGCTGATGCTCCACAACCAAGTACAAATAGAATTACAGTAAATTTAAAATCATCTAACGGTCAGCTTCTTAGCTCTAGACAAATATATTATGTTATTGGTGATTCTCCCACGCCAACATTCACAATTACACCTACTCCAACTCAAATAACCCCAACCCCTACCATGACCTTCGGTAGAACTTTTATGAATTTAACGCTTGGAATTGACGGAATTGGAACAACCCCTAGAATTCCAATCGGAGGAAATAAAAATCCTGATCACAAAAATAGAAATTTAACGATCAAACTTTACAATACCAGCGATAACACAAAATTCGCTGAATATTCTGAACACACATTTACATACAGCCCATCATCGGAAAAATTTGAATCCCAGCTAGAGATTCCATTCTTGTCCGAACTTGATAGAGGAAACTTTAATGTCTATATTCAAGGTCCAAGATATCTATATGGTCAATATCCCGGATCAGTCTTAATCTCTAAGGGTCAGACATTAAATCTTAATTCTCAAAACTTTTATTTAGTTACAGGAAATGTAAATAACGTAGATCTTTCTGAAAATAGAATCGATCTAATGGATTACAATGTACTTCTCTCCTGCTCTATTTATTCTCAGGACACTTCAGCTTGCGATCAAAACCCAAATAATGCATCTTATTCAGATTTAGATGACAATGGAATCGTAAATGAAGATGATTACACACTTTTCCTTAAAGAATTTGCTAATCAGCAAGGCGTAATCTTACCTGATTAAGATTGACATTAGGCGGGTACAAAACTAATAATTAACTATGGAAGAAAATTTGAACAGCGCTAAGAAAAATGGATTAAATAAAACTTGGCTTCTTGTTGCTGGACTTGTAATTTTAACTGTCGTTCTTTTAGTAGTAAGTCTAACCTCAAAAAGTTTTTCCCCTCTAAAGTCAACTCCAAAAGAAGTAAAGGTTGATTTCGCTCACACTTCCCTAGCAGTTTCTGAAGACATAAGGCAGTTGGCAAATGGAAAATATGAAACCGATGTCATCATAAATACAAACGGGGACGAAATAAGCGGAGCGCAAATCGAATTATCATTTGATCCAAAAGCATTAACAAATGTCGATATAACCC
>CAZMGC010000001.1:0-8843 GCA_964565795.1 uncultured Gammaproteobacteria bacterium | reverse complement strand
AATCAGCCAGCTATTCTTATAAAAACAATTGATACATCGACTGGAGTCATAAGATACGCAATCGCAATAAAACCAGGAGATAAAATGGTTAAAGGTGAGGGAGTAATTGCCAAAATTAACTTTAATAAAGTTGGCATTGAGCCCACAACTCTTAATTTCTTACCACAATCTCAAGTCTCCACAACTTCTCATACGCAGTCTCTTCTTAGAGAAACCGCTTCTGCTGTAATTGACGTAACACCGGCATCCGGATCTGGAGCACAAATTACTCCTCAGGTTTCCAATTAAGTAAATGGATGACAAATTTAGGAAGCAAGGATTTTCGCGCAAAAAATTTCTTTCGTTAGTTAGAGCGTTACTAGTGCTCGCCTCTATTCCCCTAACCATACTCACGGTTTCGCAAAGTGATCTTAGAGACTCAAGAGGAAGGGCGAATTTAGATTCTGACGCAAACGTATTAACGAATCAGCTTTTTGAAAAAACTAATACTACAGACAAAACAGTTGTCTCCCAAAGACGTAAGGAAAAAATGAAAAAACTTGCTAAAGACAACCCAGAGAAGTTTCTAGAAAGCGCTTTAGATTCGGAAACCAAACGCACTCTTCCCACTCTCACAAAAAATTCAGTCGAAGAAGAAATCGAAAAGACTGGTTACATAAATCTTAAAGATATGGAAAGCGAAAAGGAAGAATATATTTTTGTTGAAATTAATAATAATGATGATTTGTTAAATTCTTATGATTTCAGACCCTCAAAAAAACTAAAAAAGAAAATTGAAATTGGCACTAAGGTCAAAGTTAAGGGATATTTATTAGATGGAACTTTTATTCCATATAAAATATCAAAAGATAATGTTCTTCAAGCGCAAGATGAAATCACAGAAGAACATAAAATTGCCATAATTCCCGTAAACTTTTCAGATAAAGATAACCAGGACTATACAAAAACTGAGCTTCAAAATCGATTTTTTAATGATAGCAATTCAGTAGCGAAATATTATGAAAGCATCTCCTTTGGGAAAATTAAAATTACAGGAAAAGTTTTCGACCCAGTAAAAATTAACTGGAGTGCAAGTGAGCTTTGTAAAAGATCTGATTTTCTTTTTTATGCACTTAGATACCCGACAGAGGATGCAGATAAAAAAGTTGAAGCCAGAGGAGAAAATCTAGATGGATATCAGCACAGGGCATACATCTTCCCGAGACTTGGTCCCACTCCAATTGATACTGCTTCTAACCCATGCACTTTTGTCGCACAAGCTACCATCGGCAATCAAACTTCTCCTAGTAGAAATTTTTCAAGGATGATGGTAAACGGCCATTATTTTCAAGTAAGTCTTATTTCTAGAACAACAGCGCTCATTCACGAAATGGGTCATAATCTTGGTCTTGGACATGCGGACACCATAAGTTGTGGAAGTAAATCAATTGACTTTTATGGCACGTGCACAGATGGTGAATATGGTGACCATTCAGACATAATGGGCTTTCAATACCACTATTTCCCTCAAACAGGAGGCCATAATAAATATAAATTAGGATTTATACCAGACTCTAATTTAAAAATAGTAAATAGTATTGGAACAACACAAGTTGATCTATATACTTCTTCAAAGGCTTCAACAAATACTCAATTAATTAGAATACCAAGAAGAAATATAGGAGATGCTTATTTTATAGATTTTAGACAACCAGTGGGATTTGATAAAAATCTTCCAGCTTCAGTTACAAACGGTGCAATGATAAAAGTAGGACCTACTAACAAATTTCCTGTAAGAAATAACACATTTAAAACTTTCTTAGTTGATACTAATCCTGGAGGAAATCCGTCAAGCGCTTTGACCTTGGGCTGGTTTGATGATGCAGCACTTAAAAATGGCGAAGAACTTTACGATCAACAAAATAATATTAGGATTAAACAAATCGCAAAGGACTCAAATAAGGTAACTCTTGCTATAACAATTGGCGAACTCCCCTGTTTTAGGCGCGATCCAGACATTTCAGTTACTCCACTTACCAGAAGTGGCGCAGCCGGATCTACAAAAAATTATGAAATAACAATTGACAACAATGATCTTAACGGCTGTGGACCAACTGAATATAGTCTTGAGACAATACTTCCAAGCAGTAGCTGGACTGCAGATCTTGGGAATTCAAAACTCTCAGTTAATGCACAGGGATCCGCATCAAAAGCATTTACTGTTACTTCTCCGCGAACTACCTCAAGTGGCGAGCAGGCATTAAAAATTAAAATAAATGCTAGAAATGGATCTTTGAGTAAGACTGAGAACTTTAAATTTATTATTCTTGAAGGAACATCGGTATCACCCACTCCTAAAATTTCAACTGGACCAGCGGGCGGAACAAAAACACCAACTCCAAAACCCACGAATACACCAACACCACAGTTAACCAAAGCTCCAACGATTAAACCATCAAACATTATTACACCAACAAAAGCACCAACAAATACCCCAACCCCCACAAAAAAACCTACAAATACACCCTCTCCTACTCCTACACCAAAACCCACTGGCACTCCTACCCCGTCACCATTACCCACTGATACTCTCCTAAATTTTACAAACATTAAACTACATGGAATTGGACGTGGGGGGGATAATACAAATCCAAATCTAGTTGGTAATCTTTCTCCACAAAATATCACACGCAATTTATATATTGAGCTTTATAACCCTGATGGCTCTCTCAGAGCTAAGCAAAACGGTGTAATTATTTACAACTCAGCAAGCGGAGATTTTAATGGAAACGTAAATATTAGCTCACTAAATTTAAGCGGGAATTTTTTACTAAAGATTAAATCAGACAAATTTCTCAAGAAACAATATGACGGAATAGTAACTATAGAAAAGGGGAAGACAATCCAAGTTAATTCGATAACACTCGTCTCCGGAGATATTAATAACGACGGACAACTATCTATTGATGATTACAAAGTTATCATAGACTGTTATTCAGATTTAGCGCCTGCAAAAAATTGTAATGAATCAGGAAAAAAACTTAGCGCAGACCTTTCAGATGATGGACGAGTAAATCAAGATGATTACAACTTATTTCTTCGAGAATTATCTGTTCAGAGCGAACAGTAATAATTATTGGCCTAATTTAACAAAAGGAATAACTGCATGTGTTTCTCTATCAGCGCCACAAACGATCGGTAGCGCTACTTTATATTGATCTACCAAATGCGCAGAAGACTGTGAATTTCTGTCAAAAATGGTTGCCATATTTATCCTTAATCTATCAATTGCGGTGCTAATTGAATTTTGAAGTTTTGCTTTTTCTCCAAGCCATTCTGCAAATTCACTCGAAGTCCATTTATCCCACGGCAAATCTTGAATACCTGTCCAATCAATCTCATCCAAAGCTTGCCAATCTTTTTCAGTTAATCTTGGATCTGTAATAATTTCTTGCATAACAACTGGAACTGGAGCAGCTGCAAAATCTTCTGGAGTCTCATATACCCCCGAAGAATCTTTTATTCTTCCTAAAAGTCTATTTTCTCTAACAATTTCACTTCCGAATTCCAAATCCGCCGCCATAGTTTCTTTATCCTCACTATTTATAACGAGCATAGCGATATCATACACTGGATGACCACCACGGGATATTTTTACACCCTCTTCTCTGTGTCTATCATATTCATAATGCTCCTGTTTTTCATAATCCTCATCAGACATATCTAGGTATTGCGCTTCATTATGATCTCTATTATGAAGAAAAGCGTTAAACGAATTCGCTAATAAAAGCATGGCTCTTTCTTCAAGCTCGCGCTGAGAACCTTTATCCATGCTTTGTAGACCTGGATAAATCGAAACTAAATTTCTTTTCAAGACTGGAAATAAAACATCCCTCATGGAGTTAATACCTTCCCAGAACTTTTTTGCACTAGTTATATAATCATCTTTCCAACTAACTTCAAAGAAGTGCTGATCAAAAGCTTCTCGCACTGCAGGTAGCTCAATTAATTGACCTGTGGAAACAACCAAACCCTCCTCAATCATAGATCTAATTACTTCTTTAGAATAAACAGGAACAGCATGATCTCTTCCATGCTCTTTAGCTCTTGCGCCAGCCCTCTCTCTTGCAAAAGCTAATGCCTCGTCTGTTTCAAGCCCCATATACATATAGCCTGTAACTGGATTGAAGGTTGTTTGAATTAAAGACAAATGTCTTGCGTCCAAATGTTTTTCAACTACATATAATCTAGTGGCATCTGCCATTTCTCTCTTATATAAAACATCACTGAATAATCCGCCATCTTCTGGTTTTTTTCCCCTAGCCTTCTCCTCTTTACCTTGAGCCGCACATCCCCAATGACTATCAAATACTTCTGCTAAATGTCTATTCTTAGATACGGCTGAATCTAGCTGCTTTGCAAAACTTGTGCCCTTATCTAGTCTTAATTTACCATCTGGTCCTCTAACAAAATCCTTTAAAATTCCTCCCGGGACTCTTATAGCGCTCCCAATATCTGCTGAGAATCCGAAGGCATGAATCATCTTTACTCTCCCGTCCATACACATAACTGCAAGAGTCGACATAGGAAGAGCTTCGTGAGCTATTTCTGAAACCGCCTGATATTCAGGGGATTTTACTTCCTCTGCTCTACTATTTCTATCTGTAACAAATGCAGGGAAAAAATGTCTTAAATATCTATAATCCTCAGGAGATCTTTGTCTTTCAGCAGGTAATCTGGAGTTATATGACTCTAATAAATCTACAAACCCAAAGATTTGTCCCCTTACTCTTTCCGGTAGCAGTCTGTTTTCTATAGTACTTGCTCTATGCATCGCTTCTATCCCTGGAGTAACTCCAACTCCAGTATTAAGTTCGTGGGGTTGTGCTATATTATTTTACAATTCCCTGACCTTATTGTAAATTCTAAGATCAGTAAGCAGGTAGTATATCAAACGGATATTTAGAAAATCATATTTTGTGTGTAAAAATTATTTTGCACCCCTTAGGCTTCTTGCAAATTTTTGAATTTCTCTTGAGGTACGAAAAGTATTTTGCGTAGCTAATGATTCACCCGTTCTATCAAACAGAACATGCTCAGATAAAAGACCTTTCTCCCCGGTATACCCAAACCGGGGCCTCCTAAATCTTAATCCTTGCCCTTGCGGATCGTCGGGTTTTCTATTTCTTACGGTGGTATTTAAGTGAATTTCTACATGATCGGGAGTTACTGTTCTTCCCGCTTCATATACCCTCTTAGGCGCTCTCACAGGAGGAATTACAAGTGTCTCTCCTTCCCAATCAAAAACCTCACGAATTCTCGGATGCAAAGGAAATGCTCCTCGAAGAACTTCAAAAACAACATCCTGCATATCCATATTTTCTTGTGGATCTAATGGTCTATCTTTTGGAGCTAAATCTTGTCCACCTGGTTCACTCATTACGAAATTATAACAAATTTAAATTATAGGAATAGAAGTACTAGTCCTCCTAGTAAGAACAAGAATCCACCTACGAGCCCAGTAATAACCACTGGATTTCCGGTTGGAGGAAGTGTTGGGATAGGCGTAGAAACAGCTATTTCAACAGGTGTTGGTGTAGGAGTAGAAATTCCACCCTGAGGAGTTGTAGGCACAGGTGTATTTGTAGCTACTCGAGGGGTCGTAGGTGTTGGAGTAGAAGTTGGTTTATTAGTGGGAGTTGGAGTATTCGTCGGCTCTTCCTCCTCTGGAATAGTTGGAGTTGGCGTACTAGTCTTAGACGGTGTAGGAGTACCCGTTTTACTTGGTGTTGGTGTGCCAGTTTTAGTAGGGGTTGGAGTTCCAGTTTCAATAATCGATGGAGTTGGTGTTACTGATGGAATCTCACATGTGCTCTCTCCTTCTGAAGGAGCTGATTCACCACATTCATTTTTAGCAACAACTTCGCATTTATAAGTTAAACCAGGTTTTGTTGGGAATTCTACTTGAGTGGTTTCCGAATCTACTTCACCTTCTTCAACTACAATTCCTTCCGATTCTGTTCTATTAAATTCTGAAATTTTATATTTATATTTTGTTGCTTTATCTGCAGCATCCCAAGAACAAATTCCTGTATTTGGAACGCAAACACCCCCGGTAATTATAATTTTCGCGTTTTCTACATTAGCCAAAACATTTTCATTAAATGCATCATTTGACTGAATAGAACGAACTTGCGTCTTATCTGTATCAATTACTACATCTTTTTCTACGCCACCCTCAAAATCACTGTTTACAGGAAGCGTGATAGTTCCAATTCTTTGAGTGGTTCTTATAACCTTCGTTGGGTCACTACCTACATCCACAGTAATAATCATTTCACCAGGCGTAGGAATCTCAATTGGCTTCGACAATCTAAATCCACTCTCTGGGTCAAGTTCGAAATAATTATCTCCATCAAGTGAAAAGACACTCGAATCGTATTTGATGTGAAGTTTTACGAAATTTACCTGATTCACACCTGGATTTAATACCACATCAAGTGTTGCATTTTCTCCTGGAGAAACCTCCTGACTAGACGGATTTAGGGAAATCGTGGTAGCTTTTTCCGCTCGCCCTCTAAGATCCTGAACACGATTTACTAGAAAAACAGTTACCGCTAATCCGACAATCACAAACAATCCGCCTAAGATTGCTAAAACTTTTTTCTTTCCGTTCCAGTTTCTAAAATCCATAATTATTTAATAGTATATTTAATGCTCACAGACTCACTCTTGCTAGCAGCATCACTTCCGCCATACCAAGCTCTTATCTGCGTAGTCAAACTTTTACCTGAATTAAGAACGCTTGAAGAGTTAATTTCTATAGCAACATCTTGCGATACTTCTCCAGGACCCAGATCATAACCAAGACCAGGAATATTATCATTAACAAACCATTCAAAATTGCTGTTGTCATAATCTGAGATTAGAACAAAACCACGTTTTAGACACGCCGAACTATCTCTACTAGTAACCTTGAAATCATATTTAATGGTGTCTCCTGCGTTTCCAGTTTTTTCTGAAGAGCCAACTAATTGAAGTAACGGGGCTCTCCTAATACATCCATTCCCTTCGTTTACTTCGCCTATAATATTTGCCTCGTCATTACTGGTTTCATCGCTAGAGCCTCTGGAAGTGCAATTTCTACATGTGACTTCTACATTTGTTACCCGATCAGGATCTACGCAGATAGGCGTAGTTGGAGTAGGAGTACTCGTAAACCTAGGTGTGGGAGTTGGCGTGTGCGATGGATTTCTGGTAGGAGTTGGAGTATTACTTGGTTTTCTTGTTGGAGTATTTGTAGGCGGAGCATCACAAGTTATTTTTACGTTTTTATCCAAAAGCTTAGCTCCATTTGCAGCACAATAATTTGCGATTTGTGTAGAGTTAAGGGTACAACCATTATTCTTAAAAGCAGCTGTGTCCTGAATCTTTTTTACAATTGTAATAGTTTTTCTGTTATTGCTATTTAGGGGATTTAGCTTCAAATCTTTTCCTACTTTTAAACAGCCTTTATTACTTCCCCAACAAGAACATTTAGTAAGTCGAAATTCCTTATTTGGCTCTACTACTTGAACTTCTCCAGTACACCTCTGATCCGCCTGATTAGTGGCGCCTCCATCGTCTCCTACGCAACCCACTTCAATTGGTCCACCTTTCCAATTTTTTGCTACAAATTTTCCTTGGATTCCTACACAAAGCGGTCTCCATGGAGCAAATGCAGCTTCTGCTGATTTTATCGCACTAAACATAAATAGTACGACAAACATAAAAAAGGTTATCGATTTTAATAACTTCATAACAAAGTAAGATCTTGAACTAAAGATGCTTTTTGCTGTGTATACCATTGGTCATATGTGCTTGCTCCAGTATCATTAGCCGTTATAACTTTAAAAACTATACCTCCTCTATTAGTCGTCGTATCGGTTACAACATCAACATCATTTATTGCTAATTTGAAAAGTTCAACTTGTGTTTCCTGATCTAATCCTGAATCTCCAAATTCATAAATCTGAGGATGACC
The DNA here is from genome assembly GCA_964565795.1 of uncultured Gammaproteobacteria bacterium. Taxonomy (GTDB): domain Bacteria; phylum Patescibacteriota; class Microgenomatia; order Levybacterales; family UBA12049; genus 2-01-FULL-39-10-A. The sequence continues at coordinate 841 of CAZMGC010000001.1, read as the reverse complement.
TGCTGCATCTCTTTCTGAAACACTTAATCCGTTTAAAATTACACCATTAACTGCTAAGACTGGTTTTAATGATTCATATTTGGAAATAAGCGCATCTCCAATTTCAAGCGGATCATCACCTCCTACAAATCCTGTTTCAGCTTCATTTAGAGCTGCTATCCCATCGGAAAGCTGTTTTTTTGACGTATCTCTTTCTGCTTCAGTTAAATTAGCAAGCCCCGCTTCAGGCGTATTCCAAAACTGCACTGTTAAAGCAGAACGGGATTTTACGGCTTTAAGTTTTACTTGATTTTTTAATACCTGATATCTGGCTTCGTTTTGTGAATACCCCTCAGCAACTAATTCATCCACCCATGCTTGATCTAACTCAATTCCAAGAGTATTAACTGCATTATCTAGAATCTCTCTTTCCTCTATTACTAACAGTGCATTTTTTAATACCTCAGAGGTTACGTCTCCTGGTTCATTTGATTCTTCAGCGACAACTCTAACCTGTGCTTTAGTTATTTGCTTCCCATTAATCACTGCTACAACGGTATCTTCAGGAATTACATTAGCATTACTTCTTGTATCCTGTTCACGCTGAGCTAAATAAACTGTTATGGGAATTGCAAATAAAGCCACTCCCAACAGAAGAAAAACCGCTACCTTTTTGAGCGTAAATTCACTATTCACTTTCTATATTTATAGTGGAAGAATTAGGCTTAAAAGTCAAGCTATAAAAGGGGTGCTTTTAGGATCAAAATGTGAGTGTGCTTGCACTGAAAAATCTGGCGAAGTTTTTTAGTGGATCGGGATGGAGTCGGACCATCTACTTCTTCATTATCAGTGAAGCGTTCTA